>NZ_JBYSXD010000084.1:0-7333 GCF_058781865.1 Arthrobacter sp. FW306-1B-F12A | reverse complement strand
CTGGGCGAAGCCATGGTCGGCATCAACGTCGAGGAAATCCCCGAACCCCACCGCCTCGCCCAACGCGGCTGGTAACCAGGATTGCATCCCAATGAAGCCCACTGCGCCTGTTGGCAGGCGTCCACTTTCACCTGATGATTGGGTTTTCCTCAACACGGACGACAGAGTGTTCGTTCAACGGGAAAATGAGAACCTCACCACCGGCACGGTGGACCTCGTCTCCCCGGACGCGTCGATCTTTTGGATGTGGCTCGACAGCGGCCGGGGACGGATTGCCATTCACGAGGAGGACCATGTAAGCGTATGGTTCGAGGAAGATCGCCCTTGGCTCCATTTGCACTCGAAGGATCAAGTTCCCGCTGAGCAGGGGCTGACTCCCCCATGTGACGGTCAACATCCACTGCAGGCCTAAATGAAACGTCCGGCGACTCTGCTTCCCTCCCAGGGTCCAGCGCAGCGCCGAGTGTAGAAGCTGTCGTCAGCCAGCCGGGAAGTTGGCTAGCTCCTGGCGCTGCAGGAGTTCGTGCGGGCTCATGAGGAACAACGCTGGTGCCCCGACCAGCAACATCAGCCCAAGCCGACGTTGAGGAATGTTCACACAGATGGCTTGCGGGCCAATGCATGAACCAGAAAACCGAGTTGGGCGTTGGGAGGGAACGGGAAGCTAAGGTCGGCGACCTCTCCGACGCACCCGAAGTGCAAAGAATGATCGGCTCGCTGCCGTCCGGTCCGGGCCGCGACAGACATCTACTCCCCGTGTTCGAGGGCTCCGAGAGACAATCACGGCAGTGCGGTCAGCCCGCGCTCGGGGCCACATGGCGGAAAGCCCGATTTGGTACCAGCGGTCCACGTAACTGGTACCTATGTTCCCTGAACTGGTCCCCGAAAGTTGGACTGGCTAAGTGAGATCCTAAGCCGCGAGGGCCTGGGCACGGTATTGCACCGGACTCAGGCCCTCGAGCTTTGTCGAGATCCGTTCGGTGTTGTACCAGCTGATGTACTCGTGAAGTGCCGCTGTCAGTGCCTGGGTGCTGATGAACCGGACACGGTGGAAGAGTTCTTCTTTGAGATGGCCGAAGAAGTTCCATCACGGCATTGTCGTAGCAGTTGGCCTTGCGTGACATTGATTGGGCCGCTCCGGCAGCGCTGAGGAGATTCCGCCAGGAGTGATGCTGGTACTGGAATCCCTGGTCGGAATGGACCAGCGGTTTCTCACCGTCCTTGAGGGTCGTTAACGCCTTACTCAGCGACGTGTTGGTGAGCTCCAGGTTCGGCGAGATGCCGAGGGTGTACGAGATGATCTGCCGGTCGAAGAGGTCCATGACAGGTGAGAGGTAGAGTTTGCGGTCGCCGACGCTGAATTCGGTCACGTCCGTCACCCACTTCTGGTTCGGGGCGGTGGCTTCGAAATCCCGGTTGAGCACGTTCGGAGCGACGGCGCCTTGTTCGCCGCGGTAGGAGTTGTAGCGCTTCTTCCGCCGGACCTTGCAGACCAGCCCGAGCGTCCGCATCAGCTTCAGCACGGTCTTCTTCGCGGTCCTCCAGCCTTGGTTGGCCAGCTCGATGTGGACCCGTCGGTGCCCGTACCTGCCATGGTTCTTCTTAAAGATCTCCGTGACCGCGCGCTTGAGAGCCTCTTGCGGATCGGGGGCCTGGAGCCGGGCCTGGTGATAGAAGAACGTCGAGCGGGCAATGCCCGCGATGTCCAGGAGCAATTCCAGGCGGTGTTCGGCCTTGAGAGCGATGACGGCGCGGACCTTTACCGCCGATCCTCGTCCCTCAAGGCCTGCACTTTTCCCAGGAACGCCACCTCTGCCCGCAAGCGCTCGTTCTCACGGCGCAACCTTTGCAGTTCTGACTCAGGCTGCGACGGCGCCCCGAAAGGCGACTTCGGGCGGCCCTTGGGCTTCGGACGCAGACCGTCTTCACCTTCATTCCGATACAGGCTTGCCCACTTCTTGATCAGAATCGGGGACGACAGCTGGAACTCCTGCGCCAAGGCCACCTGGGTCTCTCCAGCCAGAAACCGCTGCACAACAGCGAGTTTGAACTCAAACGAAAACTGCCGCTTGGTTGGCTTGGCCACTAGCGTTGTACCTCCGCGAACTCTCCACCGGTCATACAACCGGCCTATGGCCCGCTTGCTCACCCCGAGCTTTGCGGCAACGGACTTCGCGCCCCAACCGGTCTCAAACAACGCTACCGCGGCCGCGCGCTGCTCCTCGGACAACGAACTGCTTTTTAACATGAAACTGCTCCCCGTAAGTCAGAACTGAATTCTCAGTCCAACTTTCGGGGAGCAGTTCAGTCACCCAGCCCGGCCTTGGAAGCGTAGTCCCAACAATGTGGATCGCCAGTACCGAATCGGGCTACCCGCCACTTCGGGCAGCCACTTTCTCATCGATACCAGTCCAGGGCGTCCTCCGAACATCTGGCGGTAGGAATTTTCACCACGATGGGTCTGCCCGGACACGCTCAGCCGCGGACTCGATGGCCTGATCCTAGGGGTATTCCTCGTCACACAGGTGTCACCGCTGAAGTGTTCCTCTGTCAGGGCATTGGCCGAGCGGACTACGCCTTCTACAGATCTAGACCTAAGACGGAGATACAGCCGACTCGACAGCCCGAAGTGCTGGCGATGGGCCTGCCTCGAGACCCAATACATGAGTCCGGTCGACGTCAATACTCAAGGTCACCATCGAACCCACATCGATGTCGTCAATTCCTCGCTTGCGGGAATCATTGAACGTACGAGGAAGGCGGACAATGAGATCTCCGAGCGGACTGCTACATTGCCAAGCGACCTCTCTGCCCGCGAAGCGACGGCTCTCAACGATTGCCTGAATGCAGTTTACAGAATTACCCGGTTCCTCAACGAGGTCAAGCCTTTCCGGACGGATGGCCACAGATGAGGCACCGTCTGCAGGTTTGTCGCGGCCAGACCACAGCAGAATCCCATCTTTCCCGGCCCGTATCTGCCACCCCTGAGGGCCAGGTTCCAGGATCCCGTCGACCACGTTACAGTCCCCAACGAAATTGGCAACGAAACGAGAAACAGGTCGATCATAGATTTCCTCGGGGGAGCCGATCTGTTCGATCCGTCCCTGACTCATGACGACTACGACATCCGACATCGCGAGAGCCTCCTCCTGGTCATGTGTGACGTAGAGGAAGGTACTCTTGACTCGCTTATGGAGATCTTTCAGCTCCACCTGCATGGCCTCTCTGAGCCTGCGATCCAAGGCACCGAGGGGTTCATCGAGTAGAAGGACCGGGGGTTCATAAACGAGCGCCCGCGCCAGCGCGACACGCTGCTGCTGACCTCCGCTCAATTCGGCCGGCTTACGATCGCCGAATTTGGTCAGTTCGACCAGCTCAAGCGCACGCGCAACACGTTTTGTGATTTCATCGCGCTGAACGGACCGTGCTTCAAGAGGGAACGCGATGTTCTGCTGCACCGTCATGTGAGGGAAAAGTGCGTAGTTCTGAAAAACCACACCGAGGTTACGCCTGTCTGCTGGCACGCCAACGAGGTCTCGACCGGCCAGTTTGACCTGACCCGAGTCCGGTTCGACGAATCCGGCAAGGATACCTAGCAGAGTGGATTTTCCCGAACCGCTTGGCCCCAGAATCGAGACGAAATCTCCGTCCCGCACCCGCAGTGAGACACCGTGCAACGCGGTCGAGTTGCCGTAGGTCTTGGTTAGATTATCGAATACAAGATAGCTGTCTGCATCGCCTTTGTACACGGGGGGTGCGTCCTTCCTGGAAGAGAGCGGTATGGCGGTGACATGTTCGATCACGATGCGCTCCGATGGGTCTTCGTGGCACGACGCGTCGCATATGTCGCCGCGCCGGCCAGTGCTGCGATGACGATGGTGCATGCAGTCAGCAGCACTCCAATCACAGCAAGCTCAGGATTGAGGTTCTCCTGGGCGTCACTCCAAAACTTCAATGGCAGGTTCTGGAACGTCAGTCCCCCCATGAACAGGGTGACGGTGAATTCGTCGATTGACAGCAGCACCGCCAAGAAAGCTCCCGTAATCAGCGCCGGTCTTAGCAGTGGCAGTGTCACCTTTCGAAGCCGCCGCCACGGCGATGCGCCTAACGAATAGGCGGCTTGGTCCCACCGCTGGTCGTACGAACTCAGTCCGTTGACGAAGTTTACGTAAACGTATGGCAGCGCCAGGATACTGTGAACAACAGCGATCGCTGGCCAGTAACCGATTAGATCAAACTGGGTGAAAACACTGTAGATCCCGGTGGCATACATGACGTGAGGAACAATCAGCGGGAGCAGCGCAGTTGCCATAACCGTGCCACGGGCGAAGGCCCGCAGGTGAGTCGTGCGCAGTGCTAGGAAGCTGCCAATTACGAGAGCAATGACCGTTGACATCAGGGCGATTTGTACTGACAATTGGACGGCCTGACCCCAAGAGGGGTCCGTGAAGACCGCTTCATACCATTTTGTTGACCAGTTTCCGGTGGGGAAAGCCAGCAACTGGAGCGGCTGGAACGACATGCCAATGAGGTAAATGAATGGCCCGTCGACAAGGATAACGGCCGCAACGACTATGACGGAGACCAGCAGGTGGCGATGGCCGGAACCAGCAGGGATTCTCCGCAGTACAGACCAGATTCGCGTGTTGGTTTTCCAATCCCGAGGACGCTGGTTGGTCTTTCGTTTCCGTTGCTTCTCGGCTGTCTTCAATCCGAGAACTTGGCCTAGTCCGACGGATTTGGCGGTGAGTATGAGCACGAGCCCGACGACCGCGGTTAGGATAACCGCGAGTGAAGACGGGTAAGCCGGCGACAGTCCATACGATCCTTGGGTAACCTGCTGCACTACCAGGGTAACCACTGTTGTCTGTGCCGGACCACCGATCAACGCGGGTGTCACATACATCCCAGCGCTACTAATGAAGACCAGAGCGGCCCCCGAGATCAGGCCGGACTTGGACTGGGGCGCGTAAACCCGCCAAAAGCTCTCTAAATGGTTGGCTCCCAGAGTCCGCGCGGCCCGCAGATGGGACGGGTCGATGCGGGACATCGAGACATAGCAGGTCAGGATGATGATCGGCAGGAACACGTTGACCAAAACCAGTAGAACTCCGCCCGCCGTGTAGTTGAGGGTTGTGACGTCGATTCCAAGCCAGTTCAGTGTCCCGACGATCGGGCCGTTGGCACCTAGCAGACCGATCCACGCATAGCTTCTGACGAGGAATGACGTCAACTGGGGGAACACGAGCAACGCCAGGGTAATCGTACGGAGCCGGGGCCCCATAAGTGTCATCGCATAAGCGACTGGAAAAGCGGTGATGGCGGTAATTGCTGTCGTGAGCGCTGCCAGCAGCAGCGTTCTGCCGAGGATGGTAAGAATAGTCCCGGAGGCGAGCTGGTCACTATAGGCGCGCCAAATGGGATCGACGCCTACACTGCTCTGCAAAGTAATGAAAAGCGGTATTGCAAGGCCGAGCACCAGGTATGCCCCAGCCAGGAGCCAGGCTAGCCAAAGCCCGCTCCGACGGAACAGTATGACGTTCTTCAAGCGAGGTGCGCGCCTGCGGTCTTCGAGAAGAACGGGACGATTTGCGGGTTCAGTTTGTATCACTGCGGCTCAGCCTTGAGTCAGCCATTTGGTGTAGGCAGCGGCGGCGGTGTTCTGATTCTTCAGCCACCAATCGTTGTTTATCTTCGTTGTCTGGCTAAGGTTCGACGGATCCGTGACCATGTACTTTCGCATGCTCGGGTCGACTAGGTCCACAGCCTTTGAGTAGGCCGGGGCATTGCCGGTGTCGTTGGCCATGCCCGCCTGGACCTGGGGCCGCATGAAGAAATCGACAAACGCGACGGCGCCATCAACGTTCTTGGCCGTAGCTGGAATTCCTGCTCCGCTACCAGTCAGGAGGCCCCCGTTGAATGTGATCCCAATTGGCAGTCCGGCCTTTATCGCTGTCGCCATCCGACCGCTTGTCGCCAACGAGTATGCGATCTCTCCGGTCCCGAGCTGGTTCTGAATTTCGGCGCCAGTCTTCCAGAAGTGGAGCGCCGACTGGCTGCGCAGCTTGGTCAAGGTCGACAGCGCCTTATCGGTGTCAATCGGGTACAGGCTGGACGCGGGCGTCCCAGCACCCAACTCTGCGATCTCCAAGCTCGCGTTCGGAAGATTGTAGACACCACGGGTTGCTTTGAACTTCGTGGTGTCGAAGAATTCGGCCCATGAAGTTGGGTGGTCGTTCTCATACTTGGTGTTCCACGCCAAGACGTAAGCGTAGAAGCCAATCCCGACAAGGTTCGACTGGTAGTAATCGGGATCGACACCGCGTGCCTTCCCGATTTGAGCCAGACGTGGATCTGCTTTTAGAAGCCCCTCGTTGCCCCACGCCTGCATGGGGCCGTAGTCGGCACCCAATATGACGTCGCCTGCGAACTGCTGACCTTTGATCTGAGTTTCGAACGTACTGCAGCAATTCGTGGTCAGCGTGACTTTCGCTCCGGTCGCAGCCTCGAAGGGTGTGACGGCGTATTTCTTCACAGCGTCTGCATATGTTCCACCGTAGGTATTGATGACGATGGTTTGCCCCTGGAGGTTAGGCATCGGAAGCACAGTGTCAACCTTGCCTGAGGACTCAACCGAAGTGCTTGGGGTGCTGCTGCCACAGCCTGCCAAGACTAAGGCCAGAGCGGCTCCCGCCACGACGCACCATCCGCGGATACCACCTGTCCGTTTCCTGCTTTTCATCTGTGCGTTCCCTTCGATCTCGGTGCACGAGGACATTGCGTGACGCGAAAACGGCTGTATGCGACTCATCTTTCCTACCTTTCGTTGGATCTCAGAGGCTCGACTGGAGCTCGGATGGCTGCTCACGTTCCCACGCCCACGGATCAGGGTCGGTGGGTCTAAAACTGACGCAGCATAGAATTGAGTTATTTCGATAATAGCCGCCTTTGCCTGCGTGTCAAGGGTCACATCGCGAGGCCTGCAGGACGCTTATGCGAAGTATCCGCTCACGCCCGCAGTCAATAAATCGTTCAAAACAAGGTCCATCGGCTAGAAATCCTTGCGCCCCCTCGTCGCCATGAACGAGCCGTCTCGCGTCATTGTGTATCGAATAACTTCGGTAAACAGCATGCCCGACTCAGACGCGACGCGGGTCACACCTGGAAGGAAGCCCTGCCTCGCAGGCCCTGTCCTTCCTATAGCTTTGACTCAATTGGTATTTGCACTCGTTACAATCAACAATGTTCGATCTGACTGGGAGGGATCTGGCGTGAATCTTGTGGGCAGGGATGAGGGGACCGTGCTTAGGTCTGCTGATCTGGACCTTGCCGT
>NZ_JBYSXD010000083.1:0-7386 GCF_058781865.1 Arthrobacter sp. FW306-1B-F12A | reverse complement strand
GACGGGGCAGGCAACGACGGGGCAGCCCTGGCAGCCGCGAACGCCATCATGCACGCCGCCAGCCAAGCAGCCACCCAGGCAATCGGCAACCAAAACTTGGCAGCCGCTGCGGCGACTGGCCTCGCGCTACCCGCTGCGTTGGCAGGCGGACCGGCCAATACGGACGTATATCTAGGCAGCTCGGCTGGTAGCGACGTGTATGCAGGAATCACGAACGATGTCGACCGAAGGGCCAGACAGCACGGCGACCGGTTCTCGATACGGGCGATAACGGCCTATCCTTTAGTCCGAGGTGCAGCGCGCGCGATCGAGCAAGCGCTGATTGCCCGCAATCCGGGCTTCGAGAATAAGATCAATAGCATCTCTCCCAACCGGCCGTTCTACCAGGACGCGGTGGACTGGGGAGAGGCATGGTTGAAGGGGAAAGGTCTCTAGTGGGTTCGGTTCAGACCAATATGCGCATACTCAAGCCCACGAGGAAGAAACCTCGGCCGGGTGATGTTTTCGTGCTGCAGATGCCTGACGATAAGTACTCCTTCGGACGCGTGGTTAGTACGTCGGCGATGGTCGGGGGCCGGATTCAGTCACAGCTGATTTACGTTTTTAAGATCCGTTCCGCTTCGAAGGATCTTCCCGCGCGTTCGGAACTTCGGAGCGACCACTTGTTGGTCCCTCCGATGATGACCAATCTCTTACCGTGGTCACGAGGTTACCTGGAGACAATCGCGCACCTGCCCTTTGAACCCGGCGAGGTCCTTTCCCAGCATTGCTTCTACGATTCTTTCTTCCAGAAGTACGTTGACGAACTCGGCAATGACCTTCCAGGGCCGGTGGAACCGGTCGGGGAATTAGGCCTTCAGAGCTTTAGGACCATCGACGACGCCGTAAGCGCAGGGTTGGGTATTCCGCTTGTTCCCGAAGGCTGATCATGAATGTGGTTTGGGTTTCCGCATGAAATCCTTGACTGTCAGTCTGGGGTATACCCCAGACTGACGCCAAAGGCTTAGCGTGCAATTTCACGTCGTTACTACTCGAGTCTTAATACAGGTGTGGACGGGGTGCCGCCTGCGGCCGACGGGTTCATAGGGGGCTAGTCGGGCGATGCGTTGTTGTTCGAGCAGCCACGTTCGGCCAATGCCAGCCCGGTGATCCAGGCGACTGCCGCGGTGGATGCATGGCTGCCCTGCGTTCCCGACCCCCGTCTACGCAATGCGGGGACTGCGCCCTGGTGAGCGCGAAGCGGCTGAGCGCCGAGGCATGGGCGAACCGGAACGCCGTTCACTCGCCCGCAAGGTCCGCGCGTGCGCTACTGCCGCGCAGGATGGGGCCGAGTTTGTGGGTCGCTTCCGTCGCAGGGGTGCGTTGGCAGCGGGATGTTGCGGTGTGTCCCGTTGGCGCTGCCTTGCTGCTCGGTGGCCTTCTGCGCACCTGTAGCAGGAATTCTTGGGTCAGAGTTGCTTAGCAACGAGGTCAAAAAATCGCTCGTAGTCGCCCCGTATGTGCTTGGGGATCCGTCGTTTGGATTCGAACAAGTCGCGTTGTCCGTTGCTGACGGCTTCCTGTCGCCGCTCGATCATTCTTATTAGACTCGAGCGGGATTCCAGATCGTCCAGCGTCGCGGCATTCTCGTATGCGCGGGCAAGTACTTGGGCGGCATCGGGGATGATCATGTAGTCCGGGCCGGTGGGCAGGATCTGCTTCCGCAGATCCACTCCGGATCTGAAGTCGGTGTCGCCGAAGTCCACGCCGGAGAAGTCGTTGCCGTCGATCGTGTTGGTTCTGTCGCCGTAAATACGAGCGTCCGGTCCGGTGCGGCCCCAGATCTGGGTCGAGTCCATCCGGCCGCTGAATACGCAGTCAATCAGGTCTCCGGCAGATAATTGGAACCGGCTGCTGCGGATACTGCGGAAGGAACAGTTCACGAAACGCGACCGGCCCAGGAGCGTATTGGAGAAGAACCTGCTGCCATCGAAGGTGCAGTTGATGTATTCGGACATCACTTCCCCATCACCGAAGCTCAGCGAGTCCAGCTGCAGTCTTGAGAAGTTGCAGTCCTCGAACCGTGAACCGTGGGAGCCAAAACCTTTTAGACCCAGAGACGAGTAATCGACTCCCTTGACATGCTCATGTTCGACGAACAAGTCTCCCTCGACGGGGATCTTGACGTACCCCTTGGAGCGGACCCTGATTTCAAAATCGTCGGTGTTCATAAGGAGTCCTTCGATCCGACGGGCTTGAGGGGGCATTACCGCACCTGTCCGGCCGCAGCGGCCGAACTGCACATTTCGTCTCATAAAGCCCGTTACACGTCGTCTGTCCACCAAGGCACGCGCGGATTAAGTTCAGCGGCCAAAGTGGCGAAGGCCAAGTCATCCATTTCCAGATAGCCGTTGGAATCGACAAAGAAGATCTCTCGGTCGAAGGCCTCGGCCAGCGTCGCCGCCATTGCGCCGATCGACTCGAACTCAACCGGGTGTTCCCTCTCGTCGATACGGAAATGCCGGACCGATCCAACCCTTTCCCCCGCCAGAACAACAGCATAAAAGTCCCCGCCTCCGTTGGAGAATAGGGGCAGCCAGCCTGGCGTCCAACGAGGATCATTCCGAAACGTGCTGTAGTTTACGGCTGCGTCCTCGATTGATAGTAAATAGAACCCTGGGAACACATGAATATCGTCCAGTGTGATAACAGGCTGCGTATCTGTACCGTTTCGCCAGCCGAACAACATCTCGACCTGAGCATTGTTTGGCAGGCCAAGACTCAAGAGCACGTCCCGGATCGGGCTCTCCGGCGTTCCGGGACGCAGTCTTTGCAAAAGCACACGTCGTTGAAGACGCTCCAAGCCGCGCTCGATGCGGGTAAGGGATGCAAGTAGATCATTCATTATGGCCCAAAAATAACATTGAATGGATCTCCTGCCTGAATACCGTTTATCTGGAAGAAACGGCTGAGAACCCCACCTTGGTAGCTCTGCTCTGCTACAGGAACCGGCGAAACGCAAGATCCCGCTCCGCCCTGGGCCGAACAAGCGAAGGGATACTCATCCAAGGATAGTCCGGCCACCGCGGGAGCCTGACCACGGAGTGCATCCCTCCGGTTTCTATCTCTGACACGTCCGGTTACCCGGTTGAGCTCGGTAGGCGCACCAGCGGAAACTGCATCGTCAAAATTTTGTGCCAGTCCAGGAGCGCGACTGCGGCTAAAAACCACAGAGGGAATGGCCGCGTTGGCTGCTGCCGCTCCGTTGGCGATTGCTTGGGTGGCTGCTTGGCTGGCGGCGTGCATGATGGCGTTCGCGGCGGCGAGGGCTGCCCCGTCGTTGCCTGCTCCGTCGTTGGTTGACGAGGGTCTTTGGGGGATGGCGGGGAAGGATGTTCCGGTGGCCTCGGGGTATCCGGCGGTGTAGCCGTCGGCCGGTCCCCATGATTCCGGTGTGTCGGCCGGGGTGGTGGAGACCGCAGGCCCGGCGGGAGCGGCGGGGTAGGTGATGTGCGTCCAGGGGATGTACTGGTCGGCGGCGAATCCGTTGGCTTCCGCAGCGGCTGTTGCGCCGCTTGAGGCAAACAATGAGTTTAGCCAGTCGGAGAATTTCTGGAAGGCGGTCGGCAGGGACATGATCGCCCCCACCCCCACTGCCCCAACGGCGGCGGCGCCGGCGGCGGCGCCGCCGCTGGGCATGCTCCAGGAGCCGAAGCCGATACCGATCCCGCATTCGCAGTTGATCATCAGTCCTGATGGGTCGCTGCCGTTGACGGGGTCCGCGTTCGCGTACCCGTACGGGGAGTAGTTGTTCGGGTTGGCTGTGTCGAGAATGGGGTCCGGTGCCGTGAAGGTGCCCAGGACGGGGTCGAGGTCGCGGGCGCCGAGGTGGGTGAGGGTGCTGACCGTGTCGGCGAGCCCGCCGATGTACCCGTTGACGGCCCCGAACCCTGCCGGGTTCGCGGCGTTGGAGCCCATCCCGGTGACACTGGAAGCGGCGGTGGCAAAGGCTCCTGTTCCTGGCGCGGTCTGGGTGGGGCCGCGGGCGAGGCCGATGGGGTCGGTGTAGCGGGTTTGGGCGGTGACCGGTGTGGTCCCGCTGCTGGGTTGGACGATGGTCTGGGCGGTGTCGACGCCGTCGCTGATGATGAAGGCGAGTTTCACGGTTCCGCCGGCGGCGGTGCGCTGGGCGACGGTCTTCCCCGCGAAACTGTAGGTCTTGGTCGCGGTCTTTACCCCTGCCGGGGTCACATGGGCGGTGATGGAACCGATCATGACGGTGGTTCCGGTCCCGTCGGTGATCCCGACGAGGTTCCCTCCGGCGTCGTAGTACCGGGTCCCGGTGCTGCCCGCGGTCCCGGACACGGGTGCGGGCGGGGTGCCCGCACTTGCTGAGGGGTTCGGGTTCGCGGGCAGGGTGCTGCTGCCCGCGGTGGTGGCGAGTTTCCCGTCCGGGGTGTAGGCCAGGGTTTCCCCGGCCCGGCCGGTCATCCGCCCTGCTCCGTCCCAGGTGAACGTGCTGGTCGCGGGTGTCCCTGTGGCGGGGGTGCTGGTCATGGACTGGAGCTGGTGCGGCCCGGGCAGGCCGCCGGTCACGGGGCCGTTGAAGTATCCCATGGTGTCGGCGATGAGCTGCACGGTGCCCGGGGAATCGTTCGTGAAGGAAATCGTCCCGTCCGCCCCGACCGCGGTGATCGCGAAGTTGGGGATGATCTGCCCCGAGAGTTCCCGGTGGACCGTGTCATCCTCGCCGAGCCGGCCCTGCAGGAAAATCCCGGCAGGCCCGATGCGGGCGAGCGTCCGTCCTACTCGGAATCGGCTAGTCTTCTAAGCCGTCCAGAGTCAGTTCCACGTGGGTTGGACCGACGCCCCACACGGTCACAACTTCGGAAGCCTGACTCGCGCTGTCGCGTACCCGGTGCTCCCAGGAACCGGCGATCGCACTAAAGTCGGCGATGAAGTCAATGAGGGGCACGATCACAGCACCGTCGAGCAGGAGTCCATCCAAACCGAGAACAACCAGATTGAATTCTTGAACCAAAAGGATTGTTTCGGGCAGTTGTGCAAGCGCTACCCGGAAAATTCCGTTCGGATGTTCGAGAACCTCGATGCCGCGTTCCACTGCTGCTTCGAGCAACGCAGCCGTGGTTACCACGGGGACTTCCAATTAGGGTCTGTGAGGTCGCTAATTTGGACGATATCACCGGTTTTGTCGTTTCTCACGACGTAGCCTCCATTTTTGTCTAAATAGGCGGTCGCAGGATCATCATTGCGTGCGCCGGTTCCCCGCTGCCAGCGAGTGTCGCGAGTTACAACAGTGCGATCCGGATTGTTAACCAGGTTCTCGACCGATTGCTCTGTCCAGCCTCGTTTGGCCAGTGCGTTCAAGATCTTGCTTTCCATCTTTATCGCTTTTGCGCCTGTTTTGCCAAATGCTCCAAGAGGGCCCCCTCCGGGAATTGCCCCGATGCCCATCATGGAGACGTCATCCACTTTGAGGGGCCCAGGATCGTTGCCTTCCAGGTTGTCGGCTGATCGATTTAGAGCTACATATGCAATGCCACCGACGCCGGGCACGAATGACGCGTCAAAGCCGAGGTACTTCAGCGCTGTTGCGGAGGAGGCCTTGATGCCGTTCTTGCGTATGTATGCCATCGTTTCGTCGGCATCGATGACTTCCGGTTCCGGGGCGGCGGCGACGGGTTGGTACGCGGGTACCACGGGGACGTAGGATCGTTGGTCGGCGATCGGCTTCCAAGGAAGGAAATAGTCGTTGGACGGGTGGGCATCCTCCCACCGCGAGTCAACGGTTCCGCCCCCGAACCAAGATCCTCCGTCTTCGATGGCGGGCCCGAGGATCATGAGTCCGGAGGGGTCGGAGTTGTTGATGGCGTCGGCTTCACCGTAGACGTACGGAGAGTAGTTGTTGGCTTCACCGGGTTTCAGGATCGGGTCCGGGCTTGTGAAGGTGCCGGTGACGGGGTCGAGGTCGCGGGCGCCTAGGTGGGTGAGGGTGCTGACCGTGTCGGCGAGCCCGCCGATGTACCCGTTGACGGCCCCGAACCCGGCCGCGTTGGCCGCGTTGGCCCCAACACCTGTGACCCCTGCTCCTGCGGTGGCGTACGCGCCTGTTCCTGGCGCTGTTTGGGTGGGTCCGCGGGCGAGGCCGATCGGGTCGGTGTAGCGGGTTTGGGCGGTGACGGGGGTGGCCCCGCTGCTGGCCTGCACGATGGTCTGGGCGGTGCCGACGCCGTCGCTGAGCACGAACGCGAGCTTCACGGCACCGCCGGCGGCGGTGCGCTGGGCGATGGTCTTCCCGGCCAGTCCGTAGCTCTTGGTGGCTGTCTTCACCCCGCCCGGGGTCACGTGGGCGGTGATCGAACCGATCATGACGGTCGTCCCGGTTCCGTCGGTGATCCCGACAAGGTTCCCGCCGGCGTCGTAGTATCTGGTCCCGGTACTACCCGCAGTCCCCGACACGGGTGCGGGCGGGGTGCCTGCATTTGTTGAGGGGTTCGGGTTCCCCGGCAGGGCGCTGCTGCCGGTGGTGGTGGCCAGTTTCCCGTCGGCGGTGTAGGACAGGGTTTCCCCGCCGCGGCTGGTCATGCGCCCTGCCGGGTCCCAAGTGAAGGTGCTGGTCGTGGACTGCCCGGTGGCGGGCGTGCTGGTCATGGATTGGAGCTGGTGCGGGCCGGGCAGTCCACCGGTCACGGGGCCGTTGAAGTAGCCCATGGTGTCCGCGATGAGCTGCACCGTGCCGGGGGAATCGTTCGTGAACGAAATCGTCCCGTCCGCCCCGACCGCGGTGATCGCGAAGTTCGGGATGATCTGCCCGGCCGTGTAGTTCAGGTTCGAGGTGCCTGGTTTGGGGGTCCCGCCGGCGTAGGCGGTGATGACCCCGGAGGAGGTGGAGTTGGCGACGGTGATGTTCATCGCGACCGCGGAGACACCGGTGGCAGGGAGGCCCCCGCGGCCGGTGACTTTGACGCTGATCGTCTGCCCCGGTCCGACGGGTCCGTTGACCCCGCCGGTGCCGTTGCGGGTGTCGAGCTGCCGGAACGGGGTCTGGGCCGAGAACGCGCCAGGGACGGTGGCCGTGCCGCCGAGGAAGTACCCGGAAGTGTCCGCGATGATCTGCACCGTGCCGGAGGAATTGTTCGTGAACGCGATCGTGCCGTCGGACGCTACCGGGGTGATAGCGAAGTTGGAGACGATCTGCCCGGTCGCGTAGTTCAGATTCGAGGTGTTCGGTTGTGGAGTCCCGCCCGCGAAGGCGGTGATGGCCCCGAACGAGGAGGAGTTGGCGACGGTGATGTTCATCGCGACAGCGGACACACCGGACGCCGGGAGACCCCCGCGGCCGGTGACCTTGACCCTGATGGTCTGGCCCGGGCCCACAGGGCCCGT
>NZ_JBYSXD010000082.1:0-7894 GCF_058781865.1 Arthrobacter sp. FW306-1B-F12A | reverse complement strand
CCTCCTTCCCTAAACTTTTCATAAAGCAGAATCTAAATTCCACAAAGCGGAAATCGACAAAGGCGAACTAGCCCAAGAGAACAAGCCAAGTGGAAGATGGATCCCAAGCCCTCCCCCGGAAGGACACCTACGATGACGTACACAGTGAACTGCTCCATCCTCCTGACGGAGCTGCCTCTGCTCGAGCGCCCCGCAGCCGCGAAGGCTGCCGGCTTTGACGCCGTCGAATTCTGGTGGCCCTTTGAGACTTCCGTCCCGTCAGACGCCCAGGTCACCGAGTTCGAGAACGCCATCAAGGACGCTGGCGTTCAGCTCACCGGCCTGAACTTCAACGCCGGCAACATGCCCGGCGGTGACCGCGGCCTGGTTTCCTGGCCCGCCCGCTCCTCCGAGTTCCTGGACAACATCGACGTCGTCGCAGGCATCGGCGAGCGGCTCGGTTGCAAGGCATTCAACGCGCTCTACGGCAACCGCGTGGACGGCGAATCGGCCGAGAAGCAGGACGCCATCGGCGCCGAGAACCTGGCCAGTGCCGCGGAAGGCGTCGCACGCATCGGCGGCACCGTCCTCCTTGAACCGGTCAGCGGCGCCCCCAAGTACCCGCTTCTCAAGGCCGCCGACGCCCTCAAGGTGATCGCCCGCGTCAAGGAAGAATCCGGCGCCACGAACGTCAAGCTCCTCGCCGACTTCTACCACCTGGCAGTCAACGGGGACGACGTCGCAGCCGTCATCGAAAACCATGCCAAGGACTTCGGCCACATCCAGATCGCCGACAACCCCGGCCGCGGGGCTCCCGGAACCGGCGAGCTTCCCCTCGGCGAATGGATCGCCCGCAGCCGCGAACTCGGCTACGAAGGCTACATCGGCCTCGAATACAAGGAACCGCAGGAAACGGCCTTCAGCTGGGCCATCCGCCAGCGCGCCACCTCCCACTAGCGAACCCCCACGACCCAACTGAGTAGCAGTTGATGTCGTTTAGAGCCCTCAAAACGACATCAACTGCGAGCTAGTTGGGTCCAGCACACTTGAGCTAAAAAAGACTTCAGTAAGGAAAATCATGAGCAACGTTGCAGTTATCGGACTCGGAATCATGGGCCTCCCCATGGCCATCAACCTGGTCAAGGCCGGCCACTCCGTCACCGGTTTCAACCGTAGCCAGGACAAGATCGACAAGCTCGTCTCCGAAGGCGGCAAGGGTGCCACGAGCATCGCCGACGCCGTCAAGGACGCCGACGTCGTCATCACCATGGTGCCGGACTCCCCCGACGTCGAAGGCGTCGTGAGCGGCCCCGACGGTGTCTTCGCCAACGCGAAGAAGGGCACCCTCTGGATCGACGCGAGCAGCATCCGCCCGGACGTCGCCGCCCGCCTCTCGGCTGACGCCGTCGCCGCCGGCATCCGCCCGCTCGACGCCCCGGTTTCCGGTGGCGAACAGGGTGCCATCGACGCCGTCCTCTCCATCATGGTCGGCGGCGACGCAGACGACTTCGAAGCAGCACAGGATGTCCTCAACGCCGTCGGCAAGACCATCGTCCACGTCGGCCCCTCCGGCTCCGGCCAGACCGTCAAGGCAGCCAACCAGCTGATCGTGGCCGTCAACATCGAGGTCCTCGGCGAGGCTATCGCCTTCCTTGAGGCCTACGGCGTGGACACGGACGCAGCCCTCAAGGTCCTCGGCGGCGGCTTGGCCGGCTCCAAGGTCCTCGACCAGAAGGGCCAGAAGATGCTCGACCGCAACTTCGACCCCGGCTTCCGCCTTGCCCTCCACCACAAGGACCTCGGCATCGTCACCTCCGCAGCCCGCGAAGCCAACGTCGCAATCCCGCTCGGCGCCGTCGTCGCACAGCTCGTCGCCGCCACTGTCAACCAGGGCGACGGCGGACTCGACCACTCCGGCCTCTTCAAGCAGGTCCTCCAGCTCAGCGGCCGCAAGTAAGCCGCCCGCCCCAAAGGGCGGAAACAAGCGAAAACCAGCAGCCGGCGTCGGGCATTTCCGACGCCGGCTCCCCCAGACACACCCAAAAATCCGCCCGAAGCGGGCAAAAACAGACTTTTCAAGGAGCACACCATGACGAAGATGCGCACTGTAGACGCAGCCGTCGCCATCTTGGCAAAGGAAGGCGCCATCGAGGCGTTCGGCCTGCCAGGCGCGGCAATCAACCCCTTCTATTCCGCGATGCGGGCACACGGCGGCATCCGCCACACCCTGGCCCGCCACGTTGAAGGCGCCAGCCACATGGCTGACGGCTACTCCCGTGCGGCGGACGGAAACATCGGTATCTGCATCGGCACCTCGGGCCCTGCAGGAACGGACATGATCACCGGCCTGTACGCAGCCTGGGCAGATTCCATCCCCATGCTCTGCATCACCGGCCAGGCCCCCGTTGCCAAGCTTCACAAGGAAGACTTCCAGGCCGTGGACATCGAGTCCATCGCCAAGCCTGTCACCAAGATGGCCATGACCATCCTGGAACCGGGCCAGGTTCCGGGCGCCTTCCAGAAGGCTTTCCAGTTGATGCGCTCAGGCCGTCCGGGCCCGGTCCTGCTGGACCTGCCGTTCGACGTGCAGATGGCCGAGATCGAGTTCGACATCGACGCCTACGAGCCCATCGTCGTCGAAAAGCCGAAGGCCAGCCGCAAGCAGCTGGAAAAGGCGCTGGACATGCTCACCGCGGCTGAGCGCCCGCTGATCGTCGCCGGTGGCGGCATCATTAACGCCGGTGCCTCCGCGCAGCTGGTTGAACTGGCCGAACTGCTGAACGTTCCGGTCATCCCCACCCTGATGGGCTGGGGCACCATCCCGGACGACCACGTGCTGATGGCCGGCATGGTGGGCCTGCAGACCTCGCACCGCTACGGCAACGAGACCATGCTGGCCTCGGACTTCGTGATCGGCATCGGCAACCGCTGGGCCAACCGCCACACCGGCGGCCTGGACACGTACACCGCGGGCCGCAAGTTCGTGCACATCGACATCGAGCCCACGCAGATCGGCCGCGTGTTCTCGCCGGACTTCGGCATCGCGTCCGACGCCGGTGCGGCGCTGGACGGGCTGATCGAGCTGGCCCGCGAGCGCCAGGCAGCCAAGTCCCTGCCGGACTACTCCGCTTGGGTCGCCGAGTGCACCGCCCGCAAGGGATCGCTGCAGCGCAAGACCCACTTCGAGAACGTGCCGATCAAGCCGCAGCGCGTGTACGAAGAGATGAACAAGGCGTTCGGCAAGGACACCACGTATGTGTCCACCATCGGCCTTTCGCAGATCGCCGGTGCGCAGCTGCTGCACGTGTTCGGCCCGCGCAAGTGGATCAACGCCGGCCAGGCAGGCCCCCTGGGCTGGACCGCCCCGGCCGCCCTCGGCGTCGTTCGCGGCAAGCCGGACGAGACCGTTGTTGCCCTGTCCGGTGACTACGACTTCCAGTTCATGATCGAAGAGCTGGCCGTGGGCGCACAGTTCAACCTGCCGTACATCCACGTGGTGGTGAACAACTCGTACCTGGGCCTGATCCGCCAATCGCAGCGCGGCTTCAACATGGAACAGAACGTGTCCCTGGCGTTCGAGAACATCAACTCCCCGGAAACAAACGGCTACGGCGTGGACCACGTCAAGGTCGCCGAAGGCCTGGGCTGCAAGGCCATCCGCGTGGAAAACCCGTCCGACCTGCCTGCCGCCTTCGACAAGGCCAAGGCGCTCATGGGCGAGTTCAAGGTTCCCGTGGTGGTTGAAGTGATCCTGGAAAAGGTCACCAACATCTCCATGGGCGTTGAAATCAACGGTGTGAACGAGTTCGAAGATCTGGCCGAGCGCGGGGCGGACGCCCCCACTTCGATCATCTCGATGCTGGACTAGTAAGTACTGAAGGAGGTACGGAATGCGTGTGGTCATAGCCCCGGACAAGTTCAAGGGATCGCTGTCAGCTCCCGAGGTCGCCAGCCGCTTGAGCGCCGGATTGCGGGCAGGTTTTGCCGCTGGCAGCGCAGCGGCGAGTTTGCCAGCCGAGGGCTTTGAAACCACGCTCATTCCAGTGGCCGACGGCGGCGAGGGGACTCTCGACGCCGCCGTCGGCTCCGGCTTCACCCGCCGCAGCACGACGGTCACCGGACCCACGGGCCAGCCGATCACGGCCGAGTTCGCCGTCCGCGGCGAGGAAGCCGTCATTGAAATGGCTGCGGCCTCCGGGCTTGCGGTGCTGCCGGGCTTCGGCGACGGCAGCGCCCCGTCTACCGAAACGGCCAAGAGCTCCACAAGCCTGGGCACGGGCGAACTCATCCGCGCCGCCCTGGACCTCGGCTGCCGGCACATCATCCTCGGCGTCGGCGGGAGTGCCAACACCGACGGCGGCGCCGGCGTCCTGCAAGGCCTCGGCGCCGTCCTACTCGACGCCGAAGGGAACGAACTCCCCGGCGGCGGCGCGGCCCTGGCCCGCCTGGACCGGATCGACTTCTCGAACCTCGACGTCCGCTTGGAGGTCACCGAGTTCGTCCTGGCGTCCGACGTCGACAATCCCCTTTTGGGCCGCACCGGCGCCGCCGCGATCTTCGGACCGCAGAAGGGCGCGACGCCGGACGATGTCGCCTCGCTCGACGCGGCTCTGACCCACTTCGTCCAGGTCCTCGCCAACGAGATCGGCTCCGAAGCCCAGGACGCCGCACAGGCTCCAGGCGCTGGTGCGGCAGGCGGCGTCGGCTACATCGCCATCGCGGCGCTGGGCGCGGCACGCAGGCCGGGCATCGACGTCGTGCTCGAATTCACTGAACTCGAGCAGCGGTTGGCCGGCGCGGACCTGGTGATCACCGGCGAAGGCAGCCTCGACGAACAAAGCCTGCTCGGCAAAACGCCGATGGGCGTGGCGCGGGCGGCGGCGCGATCGGGGATCCCTGTGATTGCCGTCTGCGGCCGCAGTGCGCTGAGCCCGGAACAACTTTCGGAGTCCGGTTTCGAGTCGGTCCACGCATTGACCGAGCTCGAATCCAATGTAGAGAAATGTATAGCTGAAGCAGGGCCGCTGCTTGAAGAATTGGGTAAGCACATCGGCGTGCGCCTCTCTGAAAAAGCGGTATCCACCCAAGACGCAGCGCGAACCGAGACCAAGGAGCAACTCCATGTCTGAAGAAACCACCACGGCACACGGCCCGTTTGACCTGGTCATCCGCGGCCAGCGCATCCTCACCACCGCCGGTATCACCGCTCGCGAAGTCGGCGTCCGCAACGGCGTGATCGTCGCTATCGAGCCTTTGGGCAACGGCCTGCAGGGCACCGAAATCATCGAGCTCGGCGACGACGAAACCCTCATCCCCGGCCTCGTTGACACCCACGTTCACGTCAACGAGCCCGGCCGCACCGAATGGGAAGGCTTCGCCTCCGCCACGCGCGCTGCGGCAGCCGGCGGCGTCACCACCATCATCGACATGCCGCTGAACTCCATCCCGCCCACCACCAACGTGGAAGGCCTGAAGCTCAAGCGCGAAGTTGCCGAGGACCAGGCGTTCGTGGACGTCGGATTCTGGGGCGGCGCCATCCCGGGCAACAAGAAGGACCTCCGCCCGCTGCATGACGAGGGCGTCTTCGGCTTCAAGTGCTTCCTGCTCCACTCCGGTGTGGACGAGTTCCCGCACCTGGACGCGGACGAGATGGAAGAGGACATGGCGGAGCTCAAGTCCTTCGACTCCCTCATGATCGTCCACGCCGAGGACTCCCACGCGATCGACCACGCACCCCACCCCGGCGGCGCGCACTACTCCACTTTCCTTGCCTCCCGCCCGCGCGGCGCCGAGAACAAGGCCATCGCCGAGGTCATCGAACGTGCCCGCTGGACCGGTGCACGAGCGCACATACTGCACCTCTCGTCGTCGGACGCCCTCCCGATGATCGCTTCGGCAAAGCGCGACGGCGTGCACCTCACCGTGGAGACCTGCCCGCACTACCTCACGCTCATGGCCGAGGAAATCCCCGACGGCGCCACCGCGTACAAGTGCTGCCCGCCCATCCGCGAGGCCTCCAACCGCGAGCTGCTCTGGCAGGGCCTACAGGACGGCACCATCGACTGCATCGTCTCGGACCACTCGCCCTCAACGCTTGACCTGAAGGACCTGGAAAACGGCGACTTCGCCGTGGCCTGGGGCGGGGTCTCCTCGTTGCAGCTGGGGCTCTCTCTGATCTGGACCGAAGCCCGGCACCGCGGCATCACCCTGGAGCAGGTGGTTTCCTGGATGTCCGAGAAGCCTGCCGCCTTGGCCCGCCTGCACAATAAAGGCCAGCTGGCGCTCGGGTACGACGCTGATTTCTCCATCTTCGCGCCCGACGACGCGTTCGTCGTCGACGTCAAGAAGCTCAAGCACAAGAACCCGATCACGCCGTACGACGGCAAGGCGCTCTCCGGCGTCGTACGCAAAACGTACCTGCGCGGCAGCGAGATCGACGGCCGGACGCCCAGCGGCAAGCTGATTCGCCGCGGCGGCGTGTAAGGCCAAGCCATGGCCGTCAATGTCCATGCCCCGTACGGGCAACTGCCCGCACGGCTCAACGCCTCGCGGCACCAGCCCGCCCCCCGGCCTTCCGCGCTTCGGCCCGGTCTGGTTCGGCCCGGGATGCACCCGCGCGGACTCGCCGTGTGGGTACAGCCCGGCGAAGGCCGCGAGATCGATCCCGAGGTTTGGGCCCGGGCCGCTGAAGCGGTCCTGGCCCGGGCCCGCAAACTTGCTCCGGGGGCGGAAGTCCTCCTTTGGCCCGCCGCCGGAGCTGCAACGTCCGGTGATTCTTCCGGCTCGTCCGGCGCCGCGTCCGACGGCGGTTCGGCGTCGGAAGTGCCCGACGCCGAAAACCGCGCAACCGCTCCGTCGCCGGTCTCCCTGGCCGGACGACGCAGCACCGTGGCAGTAGACCTGGCCGCGAATACCGTCCTCCTCGACGGTGTGCCTGTCAGCTTCACCGCGATGGAACACAGCCTCCTCCGCTACCTCGTGGAAAACCTGTCCCGCCCCATCCCACGTGAAGAATTGCAACGCTTTTTGGAGTCACTTGACTGTCCCGGGGCGGCATTTCGGTCGATCGACGTGTATGTTGGACGCGTCCGGCGCAAGCTGGGCTCAGCCCGCCATGTCATCGCCACGGTGCGTGGAGGCGGCTACCAGTTCGTGCCCGGACCAGGCTCCACCGTCCGCGGACCTGCGGAATACTGCATCTAGGCAGCCCGTTACACCATTAGATTGATCGCCGGCCACGGCGGTTGCCCGACAAGTCAAGGATCGCAACATGACCCAGAAACTCCTCGCCGGAACCCAGGCCCCCGATTTCGCGCTGCTTAACTCCGAAGGCCAGAAAGTTTCCCTGTCCGATTACCGCGGACGCAACGTCATCGTGTACTTCTACCCGGAAGCCGCCACCCCCGGCTGCACCACCGAGGCCTGCGACTTCCGCGACAGCCTTGCCAGCCTGCAGTCCTCCGGCTACGAAGTCCTGGGCATCTCCCCCGACGCCCCGGAAAAGATCGCACACTTCGCCGGCGACTTCTCCCTGACCTTCCCGCTCCTCTCCGACGAAGACCACGCCGTGGCCCTCGCCTACGGTGCTTGGGGCGAGAAGCTCGTGAACGGCGAAGTGGTAGACGGACTGGTCCGCTCCACCGTAGTGCTCGACGGCGAAGGCAAGGTCAAGCTGACCCAGTACCAGGTCAAGGCCCAGGGCCACGTAGCAGCCCTGAAGGCCGAACTCGGCCTGTAACGCCCGCTCACAAACAAGGCCGTCCGGGCCGACGCCCGCTCACATATGACGACTCCCGGGCCGACGCCCGCTCACCTATGACGACTCCCGGGTCGACGCTCGCTCACCTATGACGACTCCCGGGTCGACGCTCGCTCACCTATGACGACTCCCGGGTCGACGCTCGCTCACCTATGA
>NZ_JBYSXD010000081.1:0-8160 GCF_058781865.1 Arthrobacter sp. FW306-1B-F12A | reverse complement strand
GCCCAGCCCCAGGCGCTTGGCCTGGGCCTCCAATGCGGCACGGACCTCGCCGCCGCCGACGATTTCAAGATGCACGTTGAGGTCGGCGGGGGTCTTGGCGACGGCGTCGATCAGGACGTCCACGTGCTTTTCTTCAGCAAGGCGGCCCACAAAAAGAACGGTGGGGTAGGCATGCGGCTCGATCTCTTCACCCGGCGCCAGTTCATAAGCCGCCGCGTCGATACCGTTGGACAAAGGCAGGACCTTGCGAAGGAAAGCGTGCTGGTGCATGGCCTTCGCGGCGAGCGGCGTGGGAGTGGTGACAACATCGGCCTGGCCCATGACCTTACCCATGTCCTTCCACGAGACCCGCCCGATGATGTCCTTGAACCACTGCGGGAACGGCAGGAACGGGTTCAGGTTTTCGGGCATGAAGTGGTTGGTGGCAATGATCCTGATGCCGCGCTTCTTGGCCTCGTAGAGGACGTGTTCACCGATCATGTAGTGGCTTTGGATGTGAACGACGTCGGGCTGCACCCTGTCGAAGAGCAGTCGAATGTCGTTCTTGATTTCCCAGGGATAGCAGATGCGGAAGTACTCGTGGGTAAAGACTCCGTGGGACTTCAAGCGGTGGATGGTGCCTTCGTCCCCGAACTCGGTGAAGCTCTTGCCGTTGTCCGCCCGGCAGGCCAGGACGTGGACATCGTGCCCCCGCGCCTTCATGCCTTTGGCAAGCCGGTACCCGAACTGAGCAGCACCATTGACCTGCGGACGGTATGTCTCCGCCGCGATCAAGATGGTGAGGGGTTTGTTGGTTTCGGGAACAGTCACGTGGAGAACTCCTGATGGTCACGGTGCGAACACCGCAAAACGTTTGGCCCTGCGGTGTCTTCGCCGGTTGCCTGCCGCGGATGTGCGGGGCACGGTTGTCGAACTCTGCCCTAGGCCTTCCGGCTTGCAGCCGCCTTCGCGTCACGCTTTCTCTTGGTGACCTCGGGATGGTGCCGGCTCAGGGCAATAACCCCAACGATAGCAAGGGAAGCGGCCACAGCCATGGCGATTGCCAGCACGGCGTGGACATCGGGACGAAGCTCACCCAAAATCGCGATGCCGATGGCAATTCCGACAATGGGGTCGATCACGGTCAACCCGGCGATGACCAGATCCGGCGGCCCGCCCGAATAGGCACTCTGCACGAACCACGAGCCGAGGCCGCCGGCAGCCGCAATGGCGACGACGGTGTACCACTGCACATTGAGCAGAAAGTGCCCGTTGGGGTCGAGCAAGTGCCGGCCGATGATGCGTGTGAGGACCGCGACGAAGCCAAACAACACTCCGGCACCCAGGATGTAGACAAAGGCGCTCATGCGGTGCCGGAACATGACCGCCAACGTTCCAAAAAGTCCGACGGCGAGTGCCAGCAGGAGGACGATGGTTATTTCGTCCTCTCCGCTGACATGGTGGTTCTCCTGGGTGGCGTTGACAGCCAGGAGAACGAACATCGCAGAGCCCGTCACGCAGGCAGAGATCGCCACCACGGTGCCGCGGTTGATACTGAGCCCCTGGTCCTTGGCGTTGACCACCGTGGTGATGACCAAGGCGATGGCGCCGATGGGCTGCACCACAGTCAAGGGTGCCGATACCAAGGCAATAGCGTTCATGCCCATGCCCAGGGCAAGCAAAAGCAGCCCGAACATCCATCGCGGATTTCGGAGAAGCCGCAGGAAACCGTGGGAACTCAGGGCGAGGCCACCGGTATCCGCCTTGACCGCGCTGCCCTGGCGCTGGGCACCAATGGCGAGGCAGAAGGCGCCAAGCACCGCAAGAAGGACTGCGAACCAGACCATCAGCTGCGACCGCCGTCGTGGGCTTTAAGCTCTTTGCCCTTGCGGAGGATTGCCCAGAAATAGTTGTAGGCCGCTACCCAGTGCCCTAGCAGACCCAAGCCCAGGCAGATCCAGGCGATCACGAAATAGACACCGGTGTAGGGAATCGCGAGCTTGGAGAGGACCAGGAGAGGGGTGCCCAGGAGCAGGAAGGCCGTCCGGATCTTGCCGATCCGGCTTACCGGGAGGTCGGGGTGGCTATGGAAGTAGAACAATGAGGCCGTGGCGAGGACGACGTCGGGCACCACCAGGGCGGCCAGGTACCACCAGTCCACTACCCCGGCGATGGCGAGCGTGACGGCGACGGTGATGAGTGCCAGACGGTCCGCGACGGGATCGAGGATGCGGCCCAGCTTGGAGGTCTGGTTGAAACGCCGCGCGACGTAGCCATCCACCCAGTCAGTACCTCCCATGATGGCGAGGACCAGCACGGCGAAACCGTATTCCCTTTGCCACAGCACCAGCCACACAAACAACGGGACGCCCATGAAGCGGAGCACGGTCAGGAAATTGGGGACGGTGAAGATGAGATCGTGGTCGATCTGTGGCTGGCCCGGGCGTGCGCCTGCACCGATGAATTTCACCTGTCCCCCTTTCCGTAGTCCGCAGCTGACGCTGCTGCTTGCCGTCCCGATTACTTCTTGAACAGCTTCCGCAGTCCCACTGCGGCCACCGTGGCCGAAGCGGCAAAGAGAAGTAGCTCTTTCCAGCGCGCGGCGAGCCGCTCCGGCAGCCCGGCAGGAACCTTCTCAGTGAAATCCGCGATTCTGTCGGCCGCGAATCGGCGTCCGTCGTCGAGCTTTTGCCCGGCGACGTCACGGAGGACCTTCCCCTGGGTCTTGACGTCGAGCTCGACGCCGAGCTGATCGCGAACGTCGGCGAGGTGTTCGCGGCGCTGCTCCAGACGGCGGAGCAGCTCAGCTTCGCTCGGGGCGGGGGGTTGCTCGGCCTTGTGTGCTTCTGCCTTGGCGGCCTTTTCTGCCTTGGCTTTCTCGGCTGCGGCTGCTTTCGCTGCCTCCGCTGCCTTGTAGGCTTCCGACGAGGGGTCGAGGACGCTGGCGTCGAAGGCCGTACCTTCCTTGACTATGCCGAGATCGTGCTTGATGCCGCGGATGGTTTTCTCAGGCACAAGCGGCATGGCCCCCTCGAACGCGCGGAAGGCAATGAGCGCCCCGATAAGAATGATCACAAGGAACGCCGCCGCAACCACGAGCGCGGCCAGCCACGGGGGCATGACCGTGGCCAAGCCCAAGATGGCCGCGACGACGAGGGCGATGACAAGCAAAGAAAGAAAGATCAGTGCAACGCCAACAAAAGCGCCGGCAATGCCCAGCTGCTTGCCTTTGCCTTTGAGTTCAAGCTTGGCGAGGCTGATTTCGTCGTTGAGCTGCCGCGGCGCGAGCCGGGCTGCAAGTTTCAGGGTGTTCGGCAACGCCGAAATGCCCGGGCGTTGGCCAACCCGGCCGCTGTGACGTCCACTCATAGGTTCCGCCTCACTGCTTCCATCTTGCTCCTACCCGGCTCCGGCACGGAGACGAATACAACCGCCCACGCGCACCTGTCCACAAAACTACCATTCAGCTTCAGCCTCAACTTCCGGGACGGCCCAGCGGCGCGCCCCTGCCATCGCTGATAAATATGATCTTTCGCACATAGGATTGATAACCGTGAACACTCCCCCTGTACCGGGCGATTCCCTCAGTCGACGCGAAAAACTCCTCTATATCCTGCTGCTTGGCGCATTGACCGCCTTGGGTCCATTTACGGTGGATCTCTATCTGCCCGCGTTTCCCGCGCTGGAGCATCATTTCGACGTGTCAGCCGCTGCGATCCAACTCACACTGACGGGCACAACGGTGGGCTTCGCGATTGGCCAATTGGTGGTGGGGCCCTTCAGCGACAAGTTCGGGCGCCGCATGCCGTTGATCCTGGCAACGGCCTTGCACATCGGTTCTTCCCTCGGTGCTGCGCTGTCCACTGACATCAGCACGCTTGCGCTGTTCCGCGTCCTGATGGGCGTCGGCGCAGCCGGTGGCGGGGTGGTTGCCATGGCCATGGTCCGGGACCTCTTCGCGGGCTACGCGATGGTGCGGATGTTCTCCCGCATGTCGCTGGTGAACGGCCTGGCGCCCATTCTGGCTCCGATCATCGGTTCACAGCTGCTCTTGGTGATGCCATGGCCCGGGATCTTCTACTTCCTGGCCAGTTACGGAATCCTGGTGATCATTGCCGCTGTGTTCCTCATCCGGGAAACGTATCCTGCCGAACTCCGCCGGCAGACGACGTCGACGGCGGGCCAACGCTACAAGGCTGTGTTCGCCGACCGGATTTTCGTCGGGATGCTGCTCGTGGGCGGGTTCAACTTCGGCGGACTGTTTGCTTACCTTTCCGCGTCCACGTTCCTGTTCCAACAGGTCTACAACTTTTCCCCGCAGGAATACGGCCTGCTGTTCGGCGTCAACTCCCTGGGCATCGTCGCCGGCGTCCAAATCAGCTCCAGGGTCATCAAACGGGTAGCGCCGCAATGGATCATGGCGTTTGCCACGGTCTGGATGCTGCTGATGGCGGTATTGATTGTGGTGTTCGATCTGCTCGGCTTCGGCCTCTGGGGCGTCATGGTCCCGTTGTGGTTCTACATCCTTGCCACCGGCTTCATGTTCCCCTGCGTCCAGGTGATTGCCCTGGCCAACCATGGCGCACAGGCAGGAACCGCGGCTTCCCTGCTGGGTGCCTCGAACTTCCTGATGGCCGGCATCATCCCGCCGGTGGTTGGCTGGCTGGGCGTCCGCTCCGCGGTTCCCATGGGGGCTGTCCAGGCCGTGTGCCTCGCCGGCGCCGTCGCGGCCCTGTGGCTCGTCGTGCGGCCCCGGTCCGTCCCCTCCATCCACTGATGGGTCCATCCGCTGATGGGTCCATCCACTGACGCGCCAGTCAACTGATTCGAGAAGCGCGGACGTCCCGATGCGGAAGTAGGCTCAAGGCATGACGCGCAAACCGCACCGCAACGGCAGGGGCCTTTTCCTCGGAGCGGTGCTTGGCGCCGTCGTCGGCTTCCTGCTGGGCCGCGGGGCCGGAAACCCTGTGTTCGGAGCCCTGCTGGGCGCCGTCGTCGGTTCCGCAATCCTCTACCGGATCAATCCGGGGCCATGGAAACGGGACTAAGGAGGCCTTCCGTTGCTTCGAGGCCTGTTCCCGGTCATGGCCCGGAGATAAAGTTGAGATGTGCCCCGTTGGCAGGAACTCCAGCCTATTCCAGCCCCATGGCAGCGCAAGGATGATGGCATCCTGCCGCTGTGGTGGGATCGTCTATGCACCGTGACAAGCCCGCAATCCGCGGCCCTTTATGCGGCTGGACTCTTCACGGAGGACCGCCGCAGGCCGATTGCACAATGGTTCAATCCGACGAATGGCGCGGCCCTGCTCGTGGCACCGGAGACCTCCCCGGAATGGCCCGTCCAACGCTTCGGAATCTTCTACGCACCACCTGGAGGCGGATTCACGCGCGTCCACTCCGCCGCCCACGAATGGCATCCACGGGAGCCGAGGACGCCGCCAACCGAAGATGACGCCTTCCAGTCCGCCGTGGCCGAGGCAGCGAGATTCCTGCAAGTGGAAATGGACTTCGTGTGACGACGCGGCAATGAGATTCTGCACATTCGAATAATTACGCACATCAGACAAACCGAGGCAAAAAAGCAGGCCCCGCACCGATCTAAACCGGTGCGGGGCCTTTTGCGCTCCTCCGACTGGACTTGAACCAGTAACCCTTCGATTAACAGTCGAATGCTCTGCCAATTGAGCTACGGAGGAATGAAGCGGTTATGACTTTAGCAAAGGTTTTGCCCCAAGTGAAATCGAGCCCCGGGCACCTCGGGAAGGGTGCCTGAATACCCCTCCCGGGTATCACCAAGACGGCAGGGCCGGGGCCCTCACCGAGGATAAGATGGTCCGGCGTACCTGAGGCGCATCCGAGCACGCATGTGGAGCCCCCGCGACACCTACAAACAGAAGGAAGCATGCCTAAGAACTGGTCAGCCGAGGACAACGTGACGGAAGTTGCCGAGGACGTCTTCTTCATCGAGGGACCTGCCGTCAACTGGACCATCCTCAAACGGGGCAACGAATTCACCCTCATCGACACGGGCTATCCCGGGAACTGGCCATTGCTCCAATCGAGCGTGAATTTCCTTGGACTGGGTATTGAAAATGCTGCCGGAGTTCTCCTGACGCATGGTCACTCTGATCACATCGGCAATGCCGCGAGAATATCCGCAATGGGCATTCCGGTATTTGCGTCCAACGCGGAGTTGCCAAACATCCGCCGGGAGGTCCTTGAACAGGTCACCGTGAAGGACCTTGGTTTGCGGATCCTCCGCCCCAGGGTCGGCGCGTGGGCGGTCCACGCCATCCGCTCCGGGGGCTTGTCGGACGTCGCGGTCCCGGGCGTCGCTGCGATGACCCAGGACATCCTGGACGCGCTCCCGGGATCTCCCCGGATCATTGCCACGGGCGGCCACACCAGCGGCCATGTGTCCTTCTTCGTCCCTTCAGCTAAAGCCGTGGTCACCGGGGATGCTCTCGTCACGGGCCACGCTGTCAGTCCGGTCCGCGGACCGCAGCTGTTGCCCGCCGTCTTCCACCACCACCCGTCGGAGACCTTGGCCAGCGTTGAGGTTCTCAGGCAGCTGGGCGCTGAGACCATCCTGCCGGGTCACGGGCCGCTGGTGAGCGTGCTCGACAGGACAATCGAGCTCGTTTCTGACGGCGGGTACGCCCCTTTCGCTTGAGTCGACGGCCTCGTTTCGCTTGAGTCGACGGCCTCGGGGCCGGGGTACGCGCATCGGAGCCTGAGTGGTAGGGCGGAAGACCGGGTCCAAAACGGGTACCACCCACTCTTAACCCGTGCCGTGCATAGCCACTAGGCTCCGGACCTGGGGATTCTGACCCGGTCTGTTCAGAAAAAGGGGAAGCCGATGCGGCTCCTGACCATACTGTTCCGGCGGCCCACGTGGTTCCGCTGGGCCACGGCCGTGTCCGTGCTGTTCTTGCTTGGCTACTCCGCTGTCTACTTGGCGCCTCCCGCGCGTGCGGCACTCCCGAAAACAATCATCAGCCTGACGTTCGACGACGGCAATGCCGATCAGCTCCCGGCCGAACAGTTGCTGAAGTCGCTCGGATTGCACGGCACCTTCTTCATTACGACCAGCTGGATCGATAATCCGTCATGGCTCACCCGTGCCAATCTGAACAGCATCGCCGCGGACGGGAACGAGATCGGCGGCCACACCATCACCCACCCGGACCTCACCACCTTGTCCACGTCGGCCGCCACCAACGAGGTGTGCGGCGGCCGGACCACGCTTGCCAGCTGGGGGTTCAACGCCACCGATTTCGCCTATCCTTTCGCCGCTGAAAACTCGTCCGTCGAGCAAATCGTGAAGAATTGCGGTTTTGCCAGTGCCCGCAATTTGGGTGACATCCGTTCGCCCGCGAGTTGCTCCGGCTGCCCCTTCGCGGAAACCATCCCCCCGGCCAATCCATACAACACAGCGGCACCTGATGAAGTGGACAGCACCTGGACGCTACAAAACCTCGAAGACCTCGTGACCAACGCGGAACCGGGAGGAGGCTGGGTCCAGCTGACCTTCCACCACATCGCGGTCGGAACTGATCCCACGTTGACCATCGACCCGAACCTCTTCAAGACCTTTGTCACATGGCTCGCAGCGAGAACAGCCAACGGGACCACGTCAGTTCAAACGGTCGCCCAGGCCTTGGGCAATGCACCCGTTGCGGCAACGGCGCCGGCTGCTCCCAGCGGCGTGACCGCGACGGCGGGCAACGCCTCGGCGTCCGTGTCCTGGACGGCGCCGGCCAACGGCGGCTCCCCCATCACTTCGTACGCGGTGACGCCTTCGTCCGGCGGCACGGCTTTGGCTCCGGTGACGGTTACCGGTAACCCGCCCTCAACGACGGCGACCGTCACCGGACTCAGCAACGGTACGGCGTACACTTTCACGGTCACCGCCACGAACGCCATCGGCACGTCCCCGGCCTCGGCCGCGTCGGCTCCCGTGACACCGACGGCCCCAACGGTTCCGGGGACGCCCACAGGCGTGAGCGCGACGGCGGGGAACGCCTCGGCGGCCGTGTCCTGGACGGCGCCGGGCAACGGCGGCTCCCCGATCACCTCCTATGCGGTGACGCCTTCCACCGGCGGCACGGCCCTGGCTCCGGTGACTGTGACCGGGAATCCGCCCGCGACGACGGCGACCGTCACCGGACTGAGCAACGG
>NZ_JBYSXD010000080.1:0-8576 GCF_058781865.1 Arthrobacter sp. FW306-1B-F12A | reverse complement strand
CCAGGCGTCCCGGGACAGGGACTGCTTGAAGTAGCCCGCCTGGTACAGCAGCCCGACGCCGATCAACGGCACGCCCAGGTCCGAGGCGGCCTTCAGGTGGTCTCCGGCCAGGATCCCGAGCCCGCCGGAATACTGCGGAAGAACCTCGGTGATGCCGAACTCGGGCGAGAAATACGCGATGCACGCCGGAGCATCCGGACCCAGGCCCTGGTACCAGCGCGGCTCACTCAGGTACCGGTCCAGATCCGCGGCAGCATGCTGAACACGCTCTACAAGTTCATTGTTGGAAGCAAGTTGGTCCAGCTGATCGCGGCTGATTGACCCCAGGAGGCTTATTGGATCGTGATGGCTCTCCTCCCACAATTCCTGGTCAAGGCTTGCAAAGAGCTCGCGCGTAGCCCGGTGCCACGACCAGCGCAGATTTGTCGCGAGACGAGCCAACGGCCGGATCGGTTCGGGGAGCAGTGTACGGACTGTAAACCTTCGGATTGCCTTCACGAGCGCCACACTAATCCACTCGGTGGACGGCAGGAACAGCTTTCGGTTTCTTTTAGGTAAATGACACATTGCGCGGAAGAGTCTGGGGTACCTCTTCGCAAAATGTGATTTTTCTCGCTAACGTCGAGGTTGTGACCACTACTGCAGCACCGCGATCCAGCTCAGCATCCAAGTCCAAGCAGAAGGCCGGTATCACCGAGGGTCTTAAGTTCGGCAGATTCCCGATCACGGCCGTGCAGCCCGTCATCGAGGAAGGCCGGTTCCCGGCCAAGGCCTTGCCGGGTGAAGATTTGGTGATTGGCGCCACGGTCTTCCGCGAGGGCCACGACCAGCTGGGGGTGAGCGCCGTCCTGCTGGACCCCAAAGGCAAAGAACGCCAACGTGTCCGGCTTGCCCCGGCCCCGGGTGAGCGTGGCAAGGGAACGGACCGTTGGGAGGGCCTGCTGACCCCAACGGCGCCTGGAGCCTGGACCTTCGCAATCGAGGCCTGGCACGACCGCTACGGCACGTGGCACCACAACGCCGAAGTGAAGGTCGAGGCCGGCATCGACGTGGAGCTGATGCTCGCTGAGGGCGTCGCCCTGCTCGCGGAAGCCGCAGCCGAAAGCACGCGAAATGCCGCAGACAAACGCATCCTTCGCACTGCCTCCGAAGGCCTCGCCGACACTTCGAGGACTGCCGAGGAGCGCCTTGCCGCCGGCTTCAGCCCAGAGGTCGCGGCCGTCGTCGAACGCCAGCCGATCCGTGAGCTGGTGACTGTCTCGGAACAATACCCACTCCTCGTGGAGCGCGACCTCGCCGGCCGCGGGGCCTGGTACGAATTCTTCCCCCGCTCCGAAGGCGCCGTTTTCGATCCCACCACGGGAACATGGACTTCAGGCAACTTCACGACGGCGGCCAAGAGGCTCGACGCCGTCGCGGACATGGGCTTCGACGTCATCTACCTGCCGCCCATCCACCCGATTGGCTTCCAGCACCGCAAGGGGCGCAACAACACCTTGACTCCGGGTCCCCAGGATCCCGGCTCGCCGTGGGCCATCGGCTCGGAAGCCGGCGGCCACGATGCCATCCATCCTGAATTGGGATCCTTCGAGGATTTCGACGCTTTCGTGGCCCGCGCCAATGAGCTGGGCCTCGAGGTCGCGCTGGATTTGGCCTTGCAGGCCGCCCCGGACCACCCCTGGGTGAAGACCAATCCGGAATGGTTCACCACCCGGGTTGACGGCAGCATCGCCTATGCCGAAAACCCGCCGAAGAAGTACCAGGACATCTATCCGCTGAACTTCGATAACGACCCCGCCGGTCTATCGAAGGAAATCCTGCGGATCGTCTTCCTGTGGGTAAGCCACGGCGTGAAGATTTTCCGCGTGGACAATCCCCACACCAAGCCTGTGTGGTTCTGGGAATGGCTGATCGCCAAGGTCAACAAAAAGCACCCCGACGTCGTCTTCCTCGCCGAGGCGTTCACCCGCCCCGCGATGATGCATGCCCTTGGCCGGGCAGGTTTCCAGCAGTCGTACACGTACTTCACGTGGCGGAACACCAAGACCGAACTGGAATCGTATTTCCAGGAGGTCAGCCACGAATCTCCGGCGTACTTCCGGCCGAATTTCTTCGTCAACACCCCGGATATCCTCACCGAATACCTCCAATACGGCGGCCCGGCCGCGTTCCGCATCCGCGCCGCACTGGCAGCCACGGCCAGCCCGCTCTGGGGCGTCTACGCCGGATTCGAGCTGTACGAGCATGTGGCGCGTCCCGGCGCCGAAGAGTACATCGACAACGAGAAATATGAGTTCAAGGACCGCAACTGGGATGCAGCGGCGGCTTCCGGGCACAGCCTCGCCCCGTACATCACACGGCTTAACGCCATCCGGAAGGCCCACCCGGCCTTGGGTGATCTGCAGAACCTGACGTTGCATCACAGCACGGATGACGCCACCATCGTGTTCTCCAAGCACAAGACCTTGCCCGACGGCAGCAAGGACACCCTGATCATCGTGGTAAACGTCGATCCCCACGGCACCAGGGAAAGCACCGTGACGCTGGATCTGTCCGCTCTTTCGCTGGATCCATCCGACTTCACCGCCAACGGACGATTCTGGGTGGATGATTTGGTCAGCGGCGAAAGCTGGGAGTGGGGCGAGTACAACTACGTCCGGCTGGACGCCCATGTAGAACCGGCACACATTCTCAATATCCGGAGGTAGCCTTAGTGAGCTTCAATCCGCAGGGTCAGAGTCAGTACTTCACGCCGAAGAACACTTTCGAGCTGAACGCCCCGGGTCTTCAACACGACCCTCATTGGTATCGGAAGGCGGTCTTCTACGAAGTGCTGGTGCGGGCCTTCGCGGATGCGAACGGCGACGGTTCTGGTGACTTCCACGGACTGATCGACAAGCTGGATTACCTGCAGTGGCTCGGAGTGGATTGTTTGTGGCTGCCGCCGTTTTTCGATTCGCCTTTGCGCGACGGCGGTTACGACATTTCCGATTACACGTCCGTTTTGGACGAGTTCGGCACCATCAGCGACTTCAAGCGGCTCGTGGCCGAAGCGCATGCGAGGGGCGTCAGGGTCATCATCGACCTCCCGCTGAACCACACCTCGGACCAACATCCTTGGTTCCAGGAATCACGCAAGAACCCGGACGGCCCGTTCGGCGACTTCTACGTGTGGAGTGACACCGACGAGAAGTACCAGGACGCGCGCATCATCTTCGTGGATACGGAAGAGTCGAACTGGACGTTCGATCCTATCCGCCGGCAGTTCTTCTGGCACCGGTTCTTCAGCCACCAGCCCGACCTGAACTTCGAAAACCCCAAGGTCATCGAGGCCGTCCACGACGTCGTCAAGTTCTGGCTGGACCAAGGCATTGACGGATTCCGGGCAGATGCCATCCCGTACCTCTTCGAAGAAGAGGGCACCAATTGCGAGAACCTGCCGGCCACCCACGGCTTCCTGCGGGATCTGCGCAAGATGGTGGACGAGAACTACCCGGGCCGAGTGATCATCGCCGAAGCGAACCAGCCGCCGCACGACGTCGTGGAGTACTTCGGCACGGAGGAAGAACCGGAATGCCACATGGCCTTCCACTTTCCCATCATGCCGCGCTTGTACTACGCACTCCGCGACCAGAAGGCCGCACCCATCATCGAGACGCTCCGGGATACCCCGGGAATCCCTGCCGGCGCGCAATGGGGTACGTTCCTGCGCAACCACGACGAACTCACCCTGGAGATGGTCACCGCCGACGAGCGCGCCGCCATGCTGGGCTGGTACGCCCCGGACCCGCGTATGCGGGCCAACATCGGTATTCGGCGCAGGCTCGCCTCGCTGCTGGACAACTCCCGTTCCGAGATCGAGCTGATCAATGCGTTGCTGCTTTCCCTGCCCGGCAGCCCCTTCTTGTACTACGGGGATGAAATCGGGATGGGAGACAACATCTGGCTTGACGATCGCGACGCGGTCCGCACGCCGATGCAATGGAACCCCGACCGCAACGCGGGTTTCTCCAACGCAGATCCCGGAAAGCTCTACCTCCCCGTCATCCAGTCGCTGGTCTACAACTACAGCATGGCGAACGTCGAGGCCGAAGCAGCCCATTCCGGCTCGCTCCTGCGCTGGACACGCCAGATCCTGAGCGTGCGGAGGAACCACCCGGCCTTCGGGCTAGGCGACTTCAAACACGTTCCGGCGGACCACGAGGTGGTTCTCGCCTACATGCGTGATCTCCGTGAGGACAATCCGGAAGGCGAGGATGCCGAATCCATCCTCTGCGTTTTCAACCTGTCCCAACATCCGGTTGCCACAACCCTGGATATCCCTGAATACGCCGGAAGGGGCCTGAGGGACGTGTTCGGCGGCCAGCCGTTCCCGGGGATCGGCGCCGACGGCTCCCTCACCCTCACGCTCGGTAGCCACGACTTCTTCTGGCTCCGGATACGTTCGGCAGGTTCCACAGGCTCCTCGCCCTACACCCAGGCCATCCCAGTGCTTTCCATCGAAGGCTGACATGAGTCACATGGCGCCCACCACGGTCCTGGCCCCCCTGCTCAAGGAATGGCTGCCCCGGCAGCGCTGGTTTCCCGTCAAGGCAGGGTTGTTCGAACTGGATTTCGTCGGCTCGTTCGGTCTTCCTGCGCCCACCTCCGGGACCGGCTTGGAGGTCCAGCTGATCTCCGTCGCCTACGCCACGGCCGATGGCGGGAGGCAGACAGACATCGTCCAAGTGCCGCTCAGCTTTCGCTCCGCGCCCTCCGCCGCCTTGGCAATTGCCTCGGTGGGCCAGATCGGTGGAACAAGCGAGCAGGATCCGCCTCTCTGGGTATACGACGCCCCGCACGATCCTGAATTCGTGACGGCATGGCTGGATCTGATCCGGGGCCAGGCCACCGCCGATCCCGGAGTGGGGGAGTGCACCGCGAGCGGACATACGGTGCCGGGCGGCCTGCGGCTGCCCACCGCCTCAGGATCCGTGCGGGTGTCTTCCGGCGAGCAGTCCAATACTTCGGTGATCGTCGACGATGGCGTGTCCGCGGCGATCGTGAAGATCTTCCGGGTCCTGTCGGTCGGCAAAAACCCCGAGGTGGAGGTCGGTGCGGCCCTGACCTCGGCGGGAACGAAGGAAGTGCCGTCCACCCTAGGGTGGATCACGGGAACCTGGGAGGTGTGGACGCCCCAGGGTCGCCACGGAACAGCCTCGGCGGATTTCGCCGTTGCCCACGAGTTCCTTGCCGGCGGGCAGGACGCTTGGCGCCTCGCCGTCGACGCCGCGGCATCAGGCAAAGACTTCGCCGCCGAAGCCCGGCAACTGGGCCAAGCGACTGCCACCGTGCACTTGCGCCTCGCGGAAACCCTCGGAACCGCCACGGAACGCGTTCCGGGCCAGGACATCGCGCCCGAAGTAGCTCGGCGCGTCCGCCAGTCGTGGGCTGAGGCGGGCACCGCCGTCGGGCCCCATGAGCAGCAGCTCGAGGCACTCCTGGCGCAATTGTCGGGCAAGGAAGCCGGAACCCTGCAGCGCATCCACGGAGACCTTCACTTGGGCCAGATCCTTTTGGTGCCTGGCGCCGCGGGCGAACCTGCGCGGTGGGCGATCCTGGACTTTGAGGGCGAACCCCTGAGGCCGATTGAACACCGTAACATTCCCGACGTTCCCCTGCGGGACGTCGTCGGGATGCTGCGGTCCTTCGACTACGCGGCCGGTGCGGCCATCCGCGAGAATCCGGGCGCCCGGGTTCCCGCCACGTGGGTTGACGACTGCGCCGAGGCCTTCCTGGCTGGCTACAGCGACATCACCCCTGGAACGATTGACCGCCGCTCGCCGCTGTTTGTGGCATTGTGGCTGGACAAGGCCTTGTACGAGGTGATCTATGAGCTGCGGAACAGGCCGGACTGGTTGCCCATTCCGGTCAATGCTTCGCGGCAGCTCCTCGGAAACACGAGCCCCGGCACGGATGCCGCGGCGACATCGGAAGGTAAGGAAATGACAGGCTCAGCACGTACCGAACGGCCCCGAGTCCCGCTGTATGTGGACGCCGCTACCCTGGGCCGGGTGGCCGCTGGTGCGCACCACGCCCCGCACTCGGTGCTGGGCGCCCACCTTGACGACCACGGTCACGTCACCATCCGTACGGTCAAGCACCTCGCTGCGGAGGTATCTGTGGTCACCGAAGCCGGTTCCACCCCGATGACCCACGAGACCGACGGCATCTGGGTGGCTGTCCTCGAACCGCTGCAGCAAGGCCACGTACCGGACTACCGACTCGACGTCGTGTACGGCGATTCCGCGCCCGTGACGATCAACGATCCCTACCACTACCTTCCAACCGTCGGGGAAGTGGACCTGCACCTCATCGGAGAAGGCCGGCACGAACGGCTTTGGGACACGCTGGGCTCCCACGTGCAGCACTACCGCTCCCCGCTCGGCGATGTGGACGGCGTCTCCTTCGCCGTCTGGGCCCCCAACGCACAGGCAGTCCGCGTCAAGGGTGACTTCAACTCCTGGGATGGGCGTGAGCACGCCTTGCGCTCACTCGGGTCTTCAGGCGTCTGGGAGGTCTTCATCCCGGGGGTTGTAGCAGGGGCGTGCTACAAATTCGAGTTGCTCACCAAGGCCGGACACTGGGTGGAGAAAGCCGACCCGCTCGCCTTCGGCACCGAAGTTCCGCCCTTGACCGCGTCACGCGTAGTGGAGTCCGGCTACCGCTTCAAGGACGACGCCTGGATGACCGCGCGCGCCAACAAGGATCCGCACAACTCGCCCATGAGCGTGTACGAGGTCCACCTTGGTTCCTGGCGCCTTGGCCTCGGGTACAAGGAGTTGGCCAAGGACCTCGTTGAGTACGTGAAGTGGCTCGGGTTCACCCACGTCGAGTTCATGCCGGTGGCCGAGCACCCCTTTGGCGGTTCATGGGGCTACCAAGTCACGTCCTACTTTGCTCCGACCTCCCGCTTCGGGCATCCGGATGAATTCAGGTTCCTTGTCGATTCGCTGCACCAGGCGGGCATCGGCGTCATCTTGGACTGGGTCCCCGCGCACTTCCCGAAGGATGCCTGGGCCCTCGCCCGTTTCGACGGCGAACCACTGTACGAGCACTCCGATCCCCGGCTCGGTGAGCACCCGGACTGGGGCACGCTCATCTTCGACTTCGGCCGCACCGAAGTTCGCAACTTCCTGGTCGCGAACGCGCTCTACTGGCTCGAGGAATTCCATATCGACGGACTCCGCGTGGACGCCGTGGCCTCCATGCTCTACAGGGACTACTCGCGAGAGGAAGGGGAGTGGTTCCCCAACGTCCACGGTGGACGCGAGAACCTGGAAGCGATTTCGTTCCTCCAAGAGGTCAACGCCACGATCTACAAGACCCACCCCGGCGCAGTGACCATTGCCGAGGAATCCACCGCATTCCCCGGTGTCACCGCGCCGACCAACCACGGTGGCCTCGGATTCGGCCTCAAATGGAACATGGGCTGGATGCACGATTCCCTCAAGTACATCTCCGAAAACCCGGTGAACCGCCGTTGGCACCACGGCACAGTGACGTTCTCCATGGTCTATGCCTTCACGGAGAACTTCCTGCTGCCCATTAGCCACGACGAGGTAGTGCACGGCAAAGGATCCATGCTGCGCAAGATGCCCGGCGACCGTTGGCAGCAGCTCGCCAACCTGCGGGCGTTCATGGCGTACCAGTGGGCCCACCCGGGCAAGCAGCTCATCTTCATGGGCACCGAATTCGGCCAAGAGGCCGAGTGGTCCGAACAGCACGGGCTCGACTGGTTCCTTGCCGACATCCCGGCGCACCGAGGACTGCAATTGCTCACGCGCGAGTTGAACACGCTGTACAGCTCGACGCCGGCCCTTCACGTCCGGGACAACGAGCCCGGCGGTTTCCAGTGGATCAACGGCGCGGACGCGGATCGCAACGTCCTGACCTTTATCAGGTGGGACCACGACGGCAACCCCTTGGTGTGCGCCGTGAATTTCTCGGGGGGCCCGCACCAGGACTATGTGCTCGGCGTCCCGGCCGCCGGCGCATGGCAGGAAGTACTCAACACTGACGCCGAGGTCTACGGAGGCTCGGGTGTGATCAACAGCGGTGAACTTCTTGCCACCGCACCCGGGGCGGAAGGGCTGCCTGCGGCACTGACTGTCACCTTGCCGCCGCTCGGAGCCTCTTGGTTCGCGCCTGTGGGGTAGTTGTCCTGTTTGCGTGAGGGTGAAGCTTGCCTGAGGGTGAAGGGTCCGGAAAACTTTGAGTTTCCGGGCCCTTTGCGTGGGATCTCAGGGGCGCCTGCTGGAGCGTAGGAAGCCGCCCGGAGGGGTTTTGCCTCCCCGGTGAAGTGGTGGTATAGTTAGTACCCGCGCTGCTCCCCAGTGGAGATCGGTGAAGTTGACTGAGTTCCTCGTGAAAATCAAGTCAAGAACGCTGATTTGACTAGGAGGCAAGCAGCCGGTAAGTTTGGAAAGTTGCTCCGGAGCGAGTCTGATCCTTGTGGGTTGGGTGGTGCCGGGTGTGTCTGTTGTTTGAGAACTCAATAGTGTGCCAAGTTTGTTGATACCGATTTGTTTTTATGA
>NZ_JBYSXD010000007.1:0-141182 GCF_058781865.1 Arthrobacter sp. FW306-1B-F12A | reverse complement strand
GCCCCGCACCGGCCGGGACCCCAAGCCCACGGCAACACGCCCCGAAAGCACTCACAGGCGAAAACCGAGTTGACCGACCCAAACCGACCAGGTGGCGACCACTTGGGGGTCAACAAGATCCGCGCCAGCACTGGGAAGGAGGGCCCTTATATATAGAACCGATCAAACCGATCATTTAACTACTACTACATAGGGGCCCTCTTAGTTTCCCCATGTCTGCTCTTTCTCTCCTATAGGGGTACCTCCCACTGGTCGGTTTGGTGGCCACATGCCCAAAACCCGCGCCAACACTGGGATGTAGCCGATTCAGGGCCGTGTCCACCGGTCGGTCCGTGTGGGTCATTTGAGACGATTCCGACCAAAAACGGGCGAAAATCGCTGTTCTTTCGATCAAAGCTGCCGCCGCCGAAAAATTCTGTACTCGCTACTCGCGCGCCAGGATGCGGTGGTTTGTCTCGCTACGGCCTTTGGAGTGCTGACCAGAGACAGCATCCAAGTGTTCGTACCGGCGCGGCCCGCTTCGAGACTTGGGAACCGACGAACCGTCCAGCTGCGGCATCGAAGGCCTGCGTCCAAAGGCTCTACACCGAACTCGTGGAGAAGAAGACCGCGGTCGTTTCACCATCGTCGATTCCAGAGCACGTGAGGAGGACCCAACTCGGTGCGTTTGAACTCCAAGCCTCGGGCTTGTCTTGCTCGGTCAACACCCGCCCGCTAGCTTGGCTCCATCGGCGATGTTGTGTGCCTGCTGCGCCAATTCCTCCGCCTTGGTCGGGGCTGAGCTCAAGGTCGCTGCGCCTTCGTCGAGGGCAGTCCGGCCATCCGAAGCGGCGGATGCGATGGCTGCGTCCGTCGCCACGCTAACTTGACCGCTCGGACTGTATCCAGGGTCGGCCGCTAACGCATTGGCTAGCGCGTCCTTACCCGCGGCGATGGCCGCGAGATCCTTTGAAAGGTTTTCCCGGTCCGTGGTCAGGCTCTGGAGATCTCTCGATACGGTGTCCGCGTCCCGGCCGACGGCAGCCGCGTCGCGGTCTGCGGCACTGGCATCGCGGCACGTGGCCCCGTACTGCCCTGCCGATGTGCCGGCTTCATTTTTTACTGTGTCGGCTTGCGTCTGGACGGCACTCACATCTTTTTGCGCTGACACGAGGTCCGAGGCGATGGTCTTGTCGTCACCGCGCACGGTCCTCGCATCGCCCTCAGCAGCACCAACCGCGGCTGTGAGCCGAGCGGCAGCCTGATCGACCGCGTGGTCTGCGTTCGACTTGGCCGCTGCCTGGGCGGCCTGGGCTGCGACTGCACTTGCCGCATCCACCGAAGCCTTGACCTGGTTGGCATGGTTGGTGGAGGCCTGACCCTGCAAAGTGGTGACTGCCTGGTTGTAGTCCGTTGCCGCGGCCGGCTTCATCGTCAGCGCACGCAAGGTTCCGTCGTTCAGTGGCAGTGAGAGCACAAGGTTGTCGCCTTGGATTCTGGCGGCAATGTTTGAAGACGACCCGAACAGCCCAGTGAAGGATAGCGTTGCGCTGTCACCGTCAATGGTTCCGGTGAAAGCTCCGTTGGACGTGGTCGCTGTTTCTGCGGCGCTGTTGGCCATGGCAACGATTGCCAGCGAGCCTTTCACGGTTGACGAGGTGCGGGTCCACTGGAGGAACATCGCCGTCACGGAATCCGTGTACTCCCAGCCTCCCTGGGGGTTCCTGTTCGGATCCTGCACAGTGGTTGCCGAGGTCGTTGAACCAGCCAAAGTAGGAACGACCGCTGCCACCCCAACCAGAACGGCGACTCCGAGAGCCGCGATGAGGACCACCCCGGCCCTGGTGAGGGTGGTGGGTCGACGAAGAACCCGGCCAGGCGGCGGCAGGAGCAGTCCTTGCGGTTCCAAGACGGAGAAGGCCGCGACCGCTTCCTGTTCGCCTTCAGCCGTTGACGGGAAATCAGCTATGCGCCTGCGCCAGAACCAGGTCTGCCTCCAGATACGGATCCTGCTGGCATCGCTGCCCATGATGTGGTGTGCTCCTGTGTAAGCAATCACCACGTCGTCACGTGTCCCCACGACACCACCCGTTCCAAGGTCAAGAAGGCAGCTGCCTCTGCGAACGGTCCATTGACGACCGGTCGACGCCTGATGTTATCGCGACGGATCGGCGCCGGACAGATTCGCGGCCTTGTGACGACAAAATGATCTGCGGGCAACGACGTAAGTTCTGCCGCAGACATGAGGCCCACGACCGAGCCTTTCGTGTCCAAGGCCTCCACCCACACCTTCATCAAGTATTGGCCAGAGTCCGACTGCTCTCCACCTCGGTCGGTTTCCATGGCCGGGGCGCTGCTGTTTCATTTCCGGCAGCGTTACGCTGACGCCATGAAGAACCGGACGCTGCCAGGACTGCTGCTTCTGATGCTGCTCCCGGCGTTGGTGCTCACAGCGTCCGGCTGCACCCCGGAAGTCTGTCCCGCCGTCGGCTTCGTCAACCTGGGGCCGGTCGAACTTGACCTCTCCGGACTCCCGGCCGGCACCAAGGTGTCCGCCTGCTTTGGAGTCAAGGACCGCTGCGACCCGGTGGCGGTCACCCGGGACAGCAACGGCCGGTGGATGGTTCCCCAGACGCCGCCGTTCGCCCAGCCGGATAACGCTGCGGTGCCTGTTCCCCGGATCCGCGTTGTCGCTGCCAAACCGGACCGTTCCATATCGGATCATCTGTACGAGATCGAACACACCGCGCCGCGCGGCGGCTGCGACAACTCCTATGACCTGATCCCGGTGAAGGTCCAATGATCCGAACAGCTCCATCCGCCAACTCCAAGTTTTCTCCAAGTCCACATTTGGACTTGGAGAACCGCGGTGGCTCCCCACCCTCGCGACTCACCAAACTGCCCGTCCCTCGCGCCGCCGCAGGCGGTGCGGTGTGCCGGCGATAGCCGTGTCTGCTGGTGGTCGTGTGTCGGCGAAGCCGAATGTAGGCATATTAAGAGGACTCGGGGCTTCGCCCCTGGCCCCTTCGCTTCACGGTCCGTCCACCGTGACGAGGGGCTGAATGTTTCTCTCCGTGAAGAGAACCTTCATGTTTCCTTGCGGCTGCGCCGCGGGCACCCGCTTCGCGGGCGCTGCGCGCTGCGCGCGCGGACGCCTGCGTGGCCAGCCGGGGTGCTTTTCTCCGGCCGCGGGCCTGTTCCTGGTTCGCTGCGCTCACTGCGTCGCCGGTCCGCTGGTGCGTGTCGGTGGCTGGTTGTGTTGACTCGGACGCTGCGCGTCCTTGATCGTCGCGTTCCTCTCATCGCTGGCTCTGCGTTCATTCGTTCCGGTGGCTCGCGGCTGCGCCGCGGGTGCGGGGGCCTCACCGGCGGTGTCTTGTCTTCTGGGCGGTGGCCCCGGCGGCGGGCGGGGACCGTCTCGGTGGCTTCTTGTGGGTCGGTCCGCTGGCGTCTCGCTTGGCTGGCAGGGCTTCGCCCTGGGGGAGCTGACTGGCCGCTGTTGCTGTCTGCTGGCGGTCCGCAAACTAGCGGCTGCGCCGCAGACGGCTTCATGATCCCGGGTAGCTGTCCGCTGACCGGGCCGCTGACGAATCGGTGACCTTGATGATGCGCCGGCGGTACGCGACAACAACCAGCTGCCTGGATGTTTACCGGCGCGAAGCGCCTGCCCTTGACAGCACCAACTCTCATGAAGAAGCCGCAGCTTCCCGGCGCGAAGCGCCTCCCCCTTCGACGCGCCCTGGTCAACCAGCAGGACCAAGCCAGCCAGCCGCAGACCGCCCCCGGCAGGGACATGCAGCCCAAAGGTTGGTGACATGCACGCAGCGTCCGCCAACGGCGTTAACGGCCCGCCGCAGGCGCGCACCACAGGACAGACAAGCGACGTTGTCTCCACCCACGGCACGGCCGCCGGCAGGCGTTAAAGGCCCGCCGCAGGCGCCACCCAGACCACACCAATCACATTGGTCACAACATCTGCCGACGCTGACCGATTTGGCATCCAGCCGCACACTGTAAGGATGGACAGGCTAGCCACGTTGAAGCCTGCAAAATGCCTGCCCCGAAACCACTAGTTGGAGAGGGGAGAAGAGGGCGCGGGACCTAAAACCGGGTTTCCGGTGTTAAGGGCCGTTTTTCCAGCATTTTCCGGGCTGCCCGATGCCCCGAATCGCCCATCTGGGGTTTGTGGGGCCGCCACCCCGAAATCTGCGCATGTTCACGGGCATGGAGAAGCTGATTTACCGTCTTGCGCGCGCCGGCGGCATCGAAACAAACCCCACAACCTACACTCAACGGGCCGGGACGTTCGCGTCCGCTGTCGCCAACACCGGCACTGCGACCCTGCTGACCCGCCGCGACGGAACCGGGCTGAACGGGTACCTGATCCTGCCGGGCAACGCCGCCGGGCACAAGGCCGAAATCCACCTCGCCCACACCGTCGGAGCGAAGCAAAAATGAGTCAGCCGTACACAGGATGGGTTTCCCGATTTGTTGTTGCCCTCTGTGAACCACTGCTCGATACCGAGGCGCGGCAGGAGATCGACGACCAGATCATCTCGCTGATCGCTGCCCGGCCCCAGTGGTGCGCCGCCTGGATTTCCGGTTTCCTCTCCGACATCGTCCGTTCCCTGGCCCCCGAGGATCCGTGGCGGAACCTCACCGTTTCCAAGGACAAGGCACTGCTGCCGGACGGCACCCCGTTCGGGTCCTGGGTGGACGCCACTGACCTGGTCCACGCCTCCACGATGGACAAGCGTTCGGACCTCGGTCTCGCCGCCCTGGTCAACCCCTTGGCTGACGAGTCCGCTACCTTGCTTGCGATCGCGGCGCAAGGCTGGCATCCGACACTGCACTGGCTCGAATCGAACCTGGTCCTCTCTGCGGAGCTGGACATCGAGCAGGCCCGGAACTATTTCAAGATCGCTGTGTCCGCGCTGCGCTGGGCCATTCACAGGCGCCGGCTCTTCCAAGGCATGGAAGACCAGTTCGTGCCCGTCACCGGTGACGCCTGGATCAACCGGGCCGAGCTGATCGTCGCCGGCAAGCCATGGGACGAGTCACGGACAGCACGCTACCTGCACAGCAATACGATCGAGGCCGGCAACTACAAGCAGCTCACCGGCAAGTAAACCGGTGAGCGGGGCTCCCGCGAATATGGGGTCCATGGGGCCCCAGACCTACCGCCGTGATCGTCGCCGTCGACGCGACGCTACCTGACGACCCCGACCAACACCACTCGGCCTACAGCTCCCGTGAGGCGGACGCCGGGCGATAGTTGATCGAGTGTAAACGCTGGCACCCTCGCATGGGCGAGATCGGCCTTTCAGAAGGCCCGCAACCTCGTCCCGAAGCCCCACCGGAACGCCCAGGGTCACGACTACCTGCTCCGCATCCGGCATGACCCAGCCGGATCGAAGTCGGGCTGCAACGGGATCTACTACCGCGCGGAAGACGTGCGTCTGATGGCCTACCCGGTTGCCTACACCCACGGCCAATTTCCTATGAGAGGCTGCAGGTACCCATTGCGTCCGACGACAACCCCAGCTTCACCCGGATCTTCTGGGATGCAACATGCGCGGTCTCCGGCGCGTTTGGGGACAGCCATCTGTTGTATGAGGCAACGAACTCAGTAGCCGTGGTCGCCTCCGCCAAGGCTGCAACCGGGCTTAGGTCCTCTGCATACAATCCGTCCACGAACGCCGTCACGTCCGCCTGAACGGTCTCCGGCCAATGAGCATCCTTGCTTGTCAGCTTGTCTATGGCTTCGTGGTAGCTGTCACGCAAGACGGCAGCCTTCGCCTTAGAAGACGGAAAATCGAACGGTTTCGCTTCGGCGACTTTCGAGAGGTCGTCGGTGACGGCATTGGTCTTGCAGACGACCGACAGATAGTAAGCCCCGGCGGCTTGATTACTCATCGCAGTCGAGGTGGGGGTTGGCGTCGGCGTTGGACTTGCTTGTGTTGCCGGGCTCGAGGTGACGGCAGCTGCTGATTGTCCTGCAGCCGGCGCCGCGCAGGCTGAAGCACTAAAGCAGAGACATACGGCAGCCACGACGGCAAGTCTTTTCAAGATTCCTCCACACGATTCGGGAGGCTCTTCGTAGTGCCTCGCTTGAGAATCATCCACCATGATGGGCATGTTTTGCGGCAACGAGCAGGAACGGTTTCATCTCCCCGCTTTCACCAACGGCAGTTCGTCCGAAGTAGCCCGGGGACATCGGTTTACGCTTCATGGTCCAGTCGCGTGGTTCGGCCATCCCCGCCAAGCCGAAATCTGTCTGTGACGGCCAAGCAGGGCACCTTTGCGCTTCTCCATGGCGGTAACACCCGACGGCAACTCCGGTGCGGCAGCAGCATTACTCCGGCCAACGGCCCGCGCGTCTCCGCCTACCCGAGTCCCCAAGCCAGTTGCGAAACACGGGTCAACGGGATTCGCCAGCTGCGGGGCGACGCACGCGGCCGCCAGATTGCTGGACCGCCTTGGTCTGGTTCCGAAGCCTCGCCCGAACACTTTCGCCCGGGCAGTTCACATCCCGCAGATCGATCCGAAGACCGGAAGGATCCTGAAGCCATGAGCCCACGTGCGTTCGACCTGGTCGGCACCATAACGGACGCGGCTGAGGTATTTCCGCGTCTCGAGGCGCTGGAGAAGATGGCCCAGACCCTGGAGGACGCCGGTTACGCCGACGCTGCCGTCGAAACACGTGAGTTCCAAGCCGAAGTGAAGGCCTTCGCCGATCTCACCAAGACACGTCTCAACCGGCTCCGCGGCGTCTGGTTTGCGGTCGAGATGACCGATGGAACCGGCACTCCACCTGCTGAACGCCGGACCAAGGAGGACGCTGCCGTCGATGCCTACCGGAACCTAGAAAGTGAAAGCTGAGCCCGCAGGGCGGGCAGCCGGCTCCTGTGATCCTACGATCAGAGCCACCTGACGATGTCGATGGCAACTGGGTAGCCAAGCTCTTCCAGACAGGCCAGCACAGTGCCCGGCTCACGCGACAGAAAATACCAAGGCGGACCACTGACCGGGATGATCCTGATGGCGTCGTGAGCGGCTAACCGGGTGCCGACGCGCTCGATCTTGGCGACCTCGGCCCGTTGCAGGGTCCATGGCCCGAAGAACCTCCCCAAGCCGTACGCGACGCTGAAGTTGAGAGCTTCGGGAGTGGGACTGAGCACCAGCATCCTGAACACCGGATGGACGGAAAGACCGCCCCAAATCGTCCCTTTGGAGCGCACTGTCCCGCCACCGTCGAAGTGCTCCTCCTCAAGGAACACCTCGGGCACTGGCCGCTCTTTCCTGAGCGAAGTGAAGGCCACGGCAACACCGACCAGGGCGAGCACCACCCCCGAGATGATGAATTGCATCCGGGACGGGGTCGCCGCTGCGGAAAAGACGGCCACAACCAGAAGGAACAGCTGCAGCGGGGTCGTTCTTATCGACGAGATCCCCCTGGTCCGGCGATACATGTTCAATGAGACCCCTGGCTTCTGGATGGTTAGCGCCAACCCTAAGGCGAAGCCGTCGTTCTGCATAGCCCGTCGGGGCCCCTCCGCGGTTCGGGCTTTTGACATATTCGCCCAAGGTTCACCAACGGTCGGCGCCGGGGAGCTTTCCTGTGTTTGCCCCACACATAGGGTCCATGGAACCCTTCCGTATCATCACGACCCCCGAAGATCTCGCCGCACTGAGCATCGACTCGATCGTCTCTGCGCCGCGCCTGCCGTCCTGTGCGTATCGCAAAGCGTGGGCTGGAATGACACCCAACGATGGAGGCAGCGACATCTACGTCGGGCTCGGGTCCACTCGCGAGTGGAACATCAACGAGACCTGGACGATCCTGACCATGCACTGTCGCGCCGACGCCCCCGAAGCGTGGGTGCTGTGGGATGCCGCGGCAACCGCGCCCGAGCCGTTGATGCCGAGCTCGTGGACGACCATCATTCCGGGCCGCAGCCCGGTCAAGAAGGCGCACACCGGCCTGGGCTACGCGAAAGCAGCGATCTCCCACCAGATGTACGGCGGCGTGGCCAGCGTGGACATGTCAATCCAGGAGTTGAACCCCGTCACGGGCAAGTTCGAAACCCTTTTCAGCATCCCTAAGGGGACCTTCAAGTCCCAGCTGCCCTGGTAGCGGAAAGAAGCCATGCAACCATCCCGCAGTGTCTGCTCCGAAGCGGACCTCGAAGCCGTCGCCACCAACTCGCTCGTCTGCCCGGCCCACTCCTTGACGACCATCTTCGAGAAAGCGGCATCCAACGAATGGGTCGAGCCCGGATCCGAGGAGACCTACACGACTTCCGCTGTCTGGGAGTTCATGACCGGCGCCTACGAACACCTCGTCCTCGATGAGGACCGCGAAGCGTGGGTGCTCATTGATGCCGCCGCCCCCAAGCTGGTGCGACCGCCCCGCCCCGAGTCCTCCCCTGACTACGCCACCAGGGTTTCGAACCGCACACCGGAGATCGTCACCCACGCGACCCTGGACGATGCGCGTGCCGCGATCGAGGAAGCTATCGGCGACGGTGTCACGGTCGGACCCACCAACATCTGGTGCCGTCAGCGGGATCAATGGTTTTTGTCTCCGATGACCTACATTGAGCCCGGCACTCCGGCGGCTGAGCTGCCCTGGACGCGCAATCCGAACCCCACAGCGGGCTGAGAGCCAAAAAACAAGTCGCCACATCATCCAGCTCGCAACCTGGGCGCCGAGCGATTTTGCTTCCACTGGTCGATATTCAGTTTTCGTCATGACTATTCGCCGCGAATTGTCATGCCCCGAGCAGATCCGTCAAAAATCCAACATTTCGTATGTCAATTTGGTCGTCGCCGAGTGGACATCCATTTCCTGTGGATCAGGCGTGCTGGCCGCGGTGGCTGGTCCGGTTGGAGTGGACGTCCGAAGTGCGGCAAAGCACGTGAAATTGCTTCCTCGGGTTGCTGGCGCGCTAGGGTTTGCAGCAGACAGGGTGGCATGGGCGACTTCATTCAATGACTGGCTGAATCGCCCCAATTGGGGAAGGGGATAGCAGATGAGTGAAACTCGACAACGAAGCGAACTCCGTTCCTGGCTACGCCTTTCACCGCTCGGCCTCTTCCTGATGCTCACTGCAGCCCTCAGGATTCTCGCGCAAACTTCTGCAAATCCTGATCGGGCGAGTCAAAACCTACTCATCTTCTCGACAGTTGTCCTCTGGACGGGTTGCCTCATGGTACTCGTGACGTGGACATTCTCACTCATGAAGCTTCGTGCCCGACGCCTCGTCATGCGGCTGCCGTTGGCTCACAAAGGGACTGCTTTCATCGCGAGAGTAGACTCGACGTTTCTGCGTGCACTTACACCCTATTCGACAAACGGGGAGCCTGTTTCAATCGCCCTCGCAAACCCGATCATTTTGATCTCAGCAAGCGGAATCTCTATTTGGAAGGGTGTCATAGCTCCCGTCGAAGTGGCTTCGGTACCTCGTGAATCGGTCGGACCAACGACGTTGCTGCAACGCCGACACTTAGGCAGGACAAGTTATCAACTCGAGACCCCTTTGCTCAATGAAGGCCCAGACCGATCACTGACGTGGCGGATCCAATCTCTCGGGTTAGTTGGTCTACAACCAGCGGGGATCAAAGCGAACGAAAAAGCGATCCGGACGCTGGAAGATCCACGGCCATCGTTTTAACCAGATCACCACCGCCACCGACGCGCCGGGCACCGCCACCACATACAGCTACGACAGTGCGGTCAACCAGCTGAGCGTCGCCATCCCGTTGACCGGCACCTCGTAGACCGCGACGACCAGCTCCGCGCACACCGACAACACCCATCCACATGTAACCTTTGGATTCTCGTCGCCTGTTAACTGCCCAGGCGATCCCGGTGCTCATCTGGTCGATAAGCTCCGCGAGGAGGACTCGCGCCGCCTCGCAGCGGGGCTTCCCGCCGAAGAGCTCGGCTATCCGGTACGGCATCAAAAGTAGGTAGCTCCCCGTCAGCACTGCCTCCCCCGGGTGAGCGCTCTTATGTTCGCCGTACACATGGGTTGCATGTCTGAGATCAAGCTGAAGCCGGTGACCCCCGGCAAACTAAACAAGCCGGCCTGGTACCGGACACGCACCGCCGAACTCGGACCGGACCGCAAAACCGGCGAAGGGTCGGCCTCCCTGACCAGCGCCGACGTCTACCTCGATGGTGAACGCATCGGTTCCGTCACGGGAACGCTCAAGCCCAACAGCACTGTCCGCGACTGGATCCCGGACCGGATCGGTGCCGGAATCAAGCAGCACGGCACGACCCGGTTCAACGCCGTCGACGCCCTGGTCCGAACCCATCTGACCGACCTCCAGCAGCACCCGATCGCCCATCTGTCCGCGGCCTAGGTATCCGTTCCGGAAGCCCTCTGCTATCCACTCAAAAGCAGTGCGGGCACAGTGCGGGCATAAGTCAGGCATGGATCTGGCATGAACCGGGTTTTCTGAGTATGCTTGGGACTTCGAGAGGAAGGTGAGGAAGATGTCGATTGCACCAGGAGGACCGAGGCATCGGGCCCAGTCCCTCTTTATGGAGACCTCCGAGGTGGTACAGGAACTCTGCGATGTCTTGACTTCCAAGCTCGTTGCGTCCCTCGCCGGCGTTCAGGATCCTGGCCAGGTCCGCAAATGGGCCCGGGGCGTCCTGGAACCGACCCAGCCTGCCCAGCAGCGTCTCCGGTTCGCCCATGACATCTTGAGTGAAATCGAAGGCGCCCAAGGGAAGAAGGTCGCCCAGGCATGGGCCCTTTCCATTAACCCCCGCCTCGGATACGAGTCCCCCATCAAGGCGATTCGCGAAGACCGGTTCCAGGAAACGGCGGCCGCCGCCAAGGCGCTGCTGGAAGACGCCTACGACGGATGAACCGACGACAATGCGCTCTGACGGGCCTCTCCATCATCGAGGGGCCCGTCGCCATGTACCGGGTCTCCGTCTGTAAGCCGGGGCGCGGCCCGCTGAACCCGAGAGAGCGTCCTGACGACCCGGTAGTTGACCGAAGGGACTGGAACCGGTTCGACACCCCGGGCCTGACCATCTACGGCGCCGACCAACGAGCCACCGCCTTCACCGAGTCCTTGGCGTTCAAGGCCCCCTCCGCGCAGGACTACTCCGGCCTCGCTGAAGAAGCGCGCTTCCTCGGTGTTGAACTCCCCGAGCTCCTCGACGACCTGCGTCTAGCCGGCTTGCCCGTCGACGGCATGGACCCGGACTGGCGGCTGGACCGGGAAATCTACCGGCTCGATTTCCCGACCCAGCCGTGGATCGACCTGACCCACCCCGACTCGGTCGTCGCCATCAAAGCCTCCGGCATTGCCGCAGCCGACCGGATGACAGTGGCCGACCTCACCGGGGATGACCGGGCGGTCACGACTTCGGTTGCACAGTGGATCAGGGCCCAGCGACTCGACGACGGCAGCCGGCCTGCCGGGTTGAGGTACCCGTCCAAGTTCGGTTTCTCCGACAATGACTTCTGCTACGCCGCCTTCATTGACGAACCGAACAATGGCTGCACGTGCAACGGAACGGAATTCTCGACGAATGACCCCGACCTAATCGAGGCAATCCGACGCACCGGAGTCCAAGTCAGCTGATCGGATCAGCCATCGAACCCCGGCGACGGGGAGCCTCCCCGTCCCTTCCGCACACATGAAGTCCATCAGACCCCGACCCTGAAGGACTCCTCGAGAAAGTCGTCTCTGGTCTCAAGGAACTCTCCGAGCTTCCGAAGTTCATAGGCGTACTGGCTGGCTGTTTCCGGTTCGAGATCCATGTTCCCTTCCCGGATGTACTCGGCCAGAAGACCGCTCGGGCGTAACTGATCGTCCAGAAGGACAGGTTGCTTGTCCTCAATGCCCAGCTTCTCTATCCGATGCCGACTAAGCCACGTGCCGTCAGGGAGAGGCCACTGCGCCGCCCCAGTGAGGTCTGCTTTGAAGATCCTCAGTGCGGGCTTCGAGGCGTTCGAAGAGGTCATGCCCAGAGCGTAGGGAGACCCTCTGACAATCTAGATGAGACAGGGCCGGTGTTCGCAGAAACGGATCATATGCGCGGAACGTCGGGCACCCAGGCATTGTCCGAAGCTTCTTCTGCCAGCGGGGATTCGCTGTTGGACGAGGAGTACCAGCTTTCTGCTGCCCGAACCCAAGACCCTGGGTAGATAGCAGGGTTCTGCAGGACGCGCTCTGTAACCCTTGCGTCCGCCGGCGACTCCACGTACCCGAGGCTGACCAGGCAATCCGGCCCCAAATTGGCCAAGGCTCCCAAAAGCGTCTCGTTACACGACCGAAGCAGACGGTCAGTGACCGCACGGGCGACACTCCAATGGTGAGGCGCCGACGATGACATGCCTAGGAGTTGCCCGTCCGTCAATGGTTCCAGTGGATCACGCCCCTCGTGCTCGGCTGCAAAATGAGAAACGACGAGCGCCAGCCGGTCTGTGTGCCGGGCCGCGGCGGCCAGGGCACTGCTCCCAAGCCGTCGCGGGATACGCGTTGCCCCGAGCCGGCTTGTTGACATGGCAAATGCATCAAAATCGTCGGACGATGCTGCGTCCAGAACCGCTGCAGCCTTGGCCATGTGTTCCAGCACGATGTCTTCCGTCGCTGTGGCCAGAAGGGCAAAAGCCCATGTCCTCCTCGAAAGCGAATCCTGGTACCGCTCGAAAGTGGTCTGCCACCAGTCTGCCGGCTGTCCCCTGCGGAGGTGCATGACGAGGGTGCCATAGTCTGTGACGGGGCCGAACGGTTGGCCCTCCTTATCGACTGATCCCTCCGCTCTCGTCGTCTGAGTCGCAGCGCCAATAATGGCTATGTCTGCTGCCAGCCAACATGGCCCGTGCAGCCGTGCCAGTTCTCGCGCTGCGTTCTGCCAGGGCTCCGTCGTGCCCTTTTGCCCCATCGACTGGGATCGCGCCGCCTGCTGGAGACGCTTGTATCCAGCATCCGCTTCGACGAGAGCCTTAAATACCTCCGACCGCGAGGACCGTTCCGGTTCGTTCGTCCAAAAATGGCCCGATGCAAAGGCGTACCCTTCCCGGCCCGCCTCAGCCAGCCGGATGAACCAAAAGGGCCGCATGCTGCGGAGCAGATTGCCAGCGTGGGTAGAGCTGGTTGTCTCCACTTCAGAACACCAGCCGTCAAGGACGGAGCGGAGCAGTTTGTTGTCCTGGGCGGTTCCCTTAGCAGGCGACGCCCCCGCCAGCATTGCCGATCGACAAGCGTTCGCGTCGATGAGCTGAAGGCGGTCGGTGGCAGGAGGAGTAATCTTCGGAACTCCGAACCTCCCGCCAAGGGCAAGCCAGGCAGACTCTAGTGGAGTACCCAGAGCAGCCGTAGCTCTGGTTAGCCACCACTCCGCAAACTCTTTGCCGCTGATAAGGGAATGCTGTCGTAGCATGTCGACCCGGGCTGAAGACATAACGGCGTCCGGTGCCCGTTCAATGTCAGTGAGCAGGGCCCGCTTCAGTTCATCCCTTCCAGAGGCGGCTGCTAAACGCGGAAGAACGTTGCTGCTTTCCCTCTGATTTGTGGCCAGCCTTACGGTGAGATCGTCGGTCAGTAGTCTCGCAACATCGCGTTGAACGGCTGTTTTGTTAGTGAATATTCCGTCACTCAGTATCGTCCACACTGCTACACGTTCCTGCAAAGGATGCCGGGCCTCGGCCAGGGCCTCGTCAAACCCGTATCTAAGGCTTGCAAGCTCATTTGGATTGGCGAAGCCGGCGTAGAACCTAGCTGTGTTCAGCCAGTAGTTCCTCTTGATTAGCTGCCGTAGGACGTCGGATTTCGATAGCGGCTCCTTACTATCGTCCCCAGCCCACTCGGCGAGGAATCTTGCTGCAAAGTATTCGCGGACAGGCTGCACCGCAAACTCAAAGGTTCCCTCGGACTTGCTGGTTAGTGCCCAAAAACGGTCTGTCACTGCCTGAAAGAGTTCTCCAGCACGCTCAACGGGCCCACCAGTTCGACGGAAGTATAAGTAGAGCGTGTCTTGGATCGCCTGCAGCGTCATTCGGTCAGCCCCGCGCTTCCCCTCCACCCCAGATTGCATATGCCACCCTAGGAAAGACGTTACCTCGATGACGTGGGGAACATGATCGCGTTGGATCTGCTGCCTGCTCACCTCCCTGTCCATGAAGGTGTCCATGTAATCGGAGTAAAGCGGTGTTCTGCTGATGGGTACGGCATCACCTTTTCTGCTGATCAGGAACAGCAGAATGGTCAATTGCATCGGGTTGTCAGCGAGTTGAGCTACATGATCGTAGGTCGTCCGCTCTTCGAATGTTCGTCTGAGTTTTGTCAGCGCCATTCCACGTATGCCATTTAAATCGGCCCAGCGGTTCACGAACTGACGCTGCAGAGTGACGTCCAGAGGGCACAGCTCAAGAGTTTGAAAAATCTCTTTGTCCGGCTCAGGAAGACTCGACGCATTGGGCCTTGCCGTAACCAGAATTTGAAAACGTCTCTTTGCTTCTGAGCGACCCATCCGTAGGGAGAATCGGTTAATCTCTTCAACCACGATTTTGCGAAGCCGCGGATCGGCGACCTCATCGAGACCGTCGAACACCAGAAGGCTTGGGTACCTATCCAGAAGACTTTGCAGGCGCTCCACCGTTACCTGTCGACCGCCACTGTGAAAAGTGCATAGCAAAACAAGGAACAGCTCCAGGGAACGGTGGTCCTTGCGACGGTCACGGGGCTTACGGTCCAGGTCCTCCTCGCCAAACGGGTCCCGTCCCGAAAGCCACATTGCATAGTCTGTGAGATCCAGGCGCAATGGAAGCTTCGGGTCTATTACCGTCGGCAAATCAGTCGCTGTTGCCGCAAGGTCCGGGGCAATTGCGGCTCGGTGGCTCTGGCAGAGGTACTGGCCCAGAGTAGACTTTCCCTGCCCTGGAACACCAAGGAGATAAGTTAAGGGAAACAGGGAATTGAGCATGTAGCTGACCGCACCGGTATTCTCGCTTACCCCCTCGTGGTCCGCGTAGAAACGCTCCTTTGAAGACCCCGGCTGCTGAATTCGCTTCGCTTTCACATCTATGAAGAGCTCAGTGATGTCCACCCGATCCATGTCGAGCTGCGAGAATTTGATTTTCGAGTCGTCTCCCCACTGCGAAGCTATTACCTTGAGAATCGTCTCACGCATCTCGTGAGCTGCCCCCTCCGCGCGGGCCGCGAATATGAGGTAGCGGATAGCCTCAGATCCCGCCAGCATCTCCTGGTACGACCACTTAATGGAGTCCGGAGCTGCATCGACTTCGGCGTCGATGTCTGCCTGCCACCAGCACTCAACAGGAATCCCGAATTCCTTCGTCAACTCATCCAGGGACACCTGCAGTTTTTGCATACTTCCGGTGTCGTTCCCGGTCGTCGTCCCCGCCACAGAGGTCATCAGGATGTAGCGAGAGATTCTCTTTTCGCGCACCAGTTTTTGGATCTTTTCCCGTTCGCCATCGATGGCGGACTTCAACCAAGTGTGAGGATTCTGCTGCACTTTGCTGGACCACTTGACTTGGTAAACGACGCTGCCATTCGAGATCGCATCGATACCGCCATCCGACATGCCGACGGGAAAGCACTGAACGGGGTCGTATTTGAGGCGAAGCAGAGCGCCGCAAAGTTGCTGGAAGGCCCCTTCGCTGAGCCGCGAGTACAAATACTTGAATGAGTTGCCTGGCTGCTCCGAGGCCGCCCGTTTAGTCCGCGGGGACCCCGGTTGAGGCTGCCGTTTTGGACTCCTGTTTGATGGGCGGGGGCCACCAGGCCTCGGTGCTACAGCGAATGGATTTGACGCCGGTCGCGGCCTGGGAAAGTTGCCTGAGTCCATGGGGACCAAATTGCCGTATTTCGAGCCGAACCTATCCTCACGCCGTACTCTGCATGAGACATCGGCTAGACCTTCGCAGAACGGAGGCTGTGGAGGGATCGATGCCGTCAATGAGGGACCGCAGCCCGATCCCGCGTTCCTGCATCTCCGCGACTGTATTGAGGACATCGATCAGGGAGCGGCCCAGGCGGTCGATCCGGTAGACGAGGATGGTATCCCCTTCGCGGGCGTAGCCCAGGAGCTTGCTCAGCGCCGGCCGTTCGCGTGCCGATTTCGTTCCGGATAGCTGGTCGAAGTAGATGCGCTCCTCCTTGACGCCGGCTTCGAGGAGCGCGTCGAATTGCATCTGGCCGTGCTGGTCGGTGGTCGACGTCCGGGCATATCCGAGTAGAAGTCCCATGCCCCGATGCTAGATCCGGGGGTGTGTCATTTTCCCTCGAGGGTTCGTGAGACAGCACAAGTGAGACAGACTTGGTGAGACACTTTTTGCCGGTATTTGGCTGGGTTCGGGTGGTTGAGAGCACGTTGCACCAAGCTAGAGTCTGTGAGACCTTAGTGTCGTCTCGCAGACATTCTTGGCGTACTCGGGTTTTGATCAGATAGAGATTTCATTACCGTGAGCTACTCCGACCAAGTCCTGATCGAAACGGAGAATAGCAACGCTTTGATCTGCTTGTATTCCTCCGAGTTGACGTAGTCGCGAGCTTCCTGCTCCGTCGCGAATCCATGCTGGGAATAGAGCCCCACAAAGACCCCATTCGTTGCACTCAGCAGGCTCGCGCCGACGCCTGCTTCCCCTTGGGCAGAGGGGCTGGCGGGTTGTTCGTCTGAGAGAAGCAGGTCGACACCGTAATTCATACCGGAGGGCAGCCCCAGGCCGCTGTAGAGCATGGCGACAAACGCGGTGTGGAAACCAGGCCCCTCCCCGGGAATGCCAGGAATGGTGACAGGGGTATTTTCTAGATATTGAACGAGGGCGGCGCCGCCGGCACCTTCTCTGTCAGAGCGGAAGTCGAACGTGACTTCCTCCTTCCCTTGGGGATTCAGGAAAGTTAGAGAGTCATCCGTGGTGCGCCCAAAACGCACCAGTGATGGTGTCCAGCCGTGAGGGTACCGCAGGCTGATTGACGCGCGCAACGGAGATAGTGTGGGCGCCCCTGGTTGGAGCAGGTATCCCGTGTGGAAGGTTCCGGAGTAAAGGTCTGTCGTCAATGGACCAAGAAAATCTTTGAGGGCTTGATCGCTAGGCTGGAATTCGAACTGCCGTGCAATGGGATCCAGTAACAGGTCGGTGAGCGCGTCGGCGACGGGAGCCAATACTTGGACGGCTGCGTAGATCTGCGCCCATACCAGGATGCCTTTTGCCACTCGATGAGCCGTATTCGCGATCTCGGTGAGGGTTGACGCAGGATTTCTGGTCGCCCAGTACTTCGCAGCTGCCTGAGCCACGGAATCGCTTTGGCCAGCAAGACAGGATGCGAGTGTTCCCATTAGCGCCGGGAGTTCAGAGACTACGGAGTTTACCGACGTGCTGGAGAGCGCCAGATCTCCTCCGGACGTATAGATGTCTGACGCGCACTGGGTCACGGCCGTTGTCGCCGTGACGAGGGAAAGCGCAGGAACTGCCGAAGCATCGCTCGATACCGCGTTGTAGAGCAGCCCGGCAAGAATGTACGGAACAGTTGTGTCAACCTCAATGAGCGGCTTGGTTCGATTCGAGTGCCAGAAGTTGAGCAAGTCCGACTTGTTGAAGCGGAACGCGAACTCACCGGTCGGCTGGATGAAGTACGTGTCCTGATTTGGAATCAGCGCGTCGGGACCGCTCAGCACCATCGTCGCCCACGTTTCGGGGGTGACACCTTGCCACAGGTCGCTCTGCGCCCAGACTGGCTTGATCGCTGTTGTGATGGAAGCCGCCGCGCCGCGGTTCAGCTTGAGCCGAATTTCCAGGTTGTCCGGGTTGGCGGGGTCAGACGTCGCGCACCAGAGTACGGGTCCGTTGATGTCGTTGTAGAACTGGACGGAGTTGTCATCCCACGTTGGCGGCGGACTCGGGCAGTCGGGCGCGGTCGTCCGGGCACCGATGAGTTTTCCGATTGTGTTGCTCACGATGTCGAAGAGACCGTAGGTGGAAAAGTGTGCCAGCTTTGCGCTGACGGTCTTTCGGTCCGAAGACAGAGAACTTGCCAAGGGAATCCAAGCGAGGTTGCGGGTGTCCCAGCTGGCGATGAACGCAGCTTTCTCGTTCGGCACGGCTTGGTCAAATGTGAACGTCAGCATGGCGCCGGCCGAGGGGAACGTGCCGGTCCGCATTTCGAGGTCCACGACCTTGTCCAAGGACGATTGGGGAGGGGCAGCGGCCGCCATGTCTGGAGTCTCGGGATGGTTCGTCGTTCCGGCGGAAAGTCCGGAACTTCCGGGAAAGCTCACCTGGGCCTCGGACTGGCTAGAAAGTGTTCCGGTGCTCGCGGCAGGTTTCTGCGGAGGAGACGCGGTGCAGGCCGTTAGCGCCGCCATGCTGACCACCGTTATCAGGCAAACAAGGCACATCCATCGACGGCCAAAGCACCGGATCCCCGCCAGGCGTGAAAACCGGCCGGGAAGCCTGTTGCTTCGGCTGTTCATGAGCACGGACGTGCAGATTGGTCCGGAGGTGTCGTATTGTCCAGGACTTTGACATATGCCTCATCGGCATATCGTGAAGCGGCGACGCATGCCTGCCCCAGCGTCTCGAACGGTCCTCCGTACACTGCGTAGATCATCGTTCCGGATGCGGACATGCGGTTAAGCGACGAGCAACTGCCAAGTGTTAGAAGGTATTTGGATCCGGGGTGGCTCGCCAAGTTGGCTTGGACGTCCTGGGCGTAGCTGGCAGGAACCACGGACGAGTGATAGATCACGATGAACTTTCCTGTGCAGTCGACGGGCCGCAACGGCGAGGTAATGCCCAGGTCTCCGGGTTGAACAACCGGAGCAGTAGACGTTTGCTGAACAGCCGGGGGTGTAGCTGTTGTTGTAGGGACGGTGGGCTGGACCGGCACCTGCTGTGTGGGGGTCGACTGCGGTATTGAGTTAGTCGCTTGCGGAGCCGCCGCCTGAACTGTGGTTTGCGGCGGGGTTCTGTCCGAGCCCGCGCCCATGGCGATGCCTAATAGGAGGAGCGCAAACGCGGCCCCGGCAGCGATCAGTCCACGAGATTTCCGGCTCATCCGGGAAAAGCTGAAGGCGCGCTTTTGCGGACCGTCCTGCGGCGGCCTCTTGCCCTTTGCATAGTCGAAGTAGTCGTCAACCTTGTTGAAATCAAGTTTCGGCTCACCGGAGTCGTAGCGTTGTCTTCCTACAGATTCAGTGAGTGCCTGCCGCCGGGCTTGATAGAAGGGAAGGTCCTCCGGATTTGTAGGTGCGTACAGACCTGAAGTCGCCGGCTGCGGGTAAGTGGCAGCCTTAGGTGACGGACCGTAGCCATTGGTGAATGGTTGGCTGTCCGTGCAACAGAAGACAAATATCACAACGTCACCGACCAGCGGGACGGCTCTGATAAGCAGCCACCAGCCCGACCGGCCGACGTCATGTAGCCGGCGGACCGACACCGCCAGAAGCGGCAATATACACCCCAGCATGAAGGCGGTGGCAAGGAACCTGATGATCTCCCAACCGGTGATTGAGAACAGAACACCCCAAGCCATCAGGGCAAGGAAGAAGGCGAGGCCCGAGAACCAGTACTCTGACCGTCTGGCTCGACCGGAGAAGGTGGCATATTTGGAAAGACAGGCAGAAACGGCCTCCAGAAATGTCATTTTCGTTCCTCCAAAAGAAAAGCGGTATCCAAGTTCGAGACCGATGCGTGCAACCCAGCGTTATCGGGATACCGGCTTTTTGTGGCTTGGCATGTTGTGGCCCAGGACTTTTGATCTGAAGGTGGCTGGTTCTAGCTGGTCGGCCGTTGTGGGATGCCGTAGGGGTGCGTTCTGGTCAGTGCGCAACCCAGAGGAACCATCCAGGAATCGCCATAGTGATGGGACTGTGAGGACGGTGCCTCATATTGATGTTGAAGCTGGATCCATTTATCGGACTGGTTGTCCTTCAGATGAGCAAAACGCTGGATCCGATCGGCACTTGCGTTTTTCGTCCAAAGGCCTGCAAGTTCCAAGGCCGCAAGGGGACCGTAAGTCGTTACGGATACTCTCAGAAGACGGTCTGGCAACTGAAGCACTGTCGCAGTGATGGTTGACGGACTCGAGAACGTTGGCCGCGAATTTGCCCCAGTTATCAACGTTAATAGGTGTAGATGTCGGATCTGTCCTGCAAGTACTTTGCCAGCCCTTTGGGTTCGAGCGTGCAGCTCGCTTAATCCAACAAGCGCGGCCCCCGTGATGCCGCCGAGAAGTATCAGTGACCCGTCCGCACGTGTGAATTTGGGTATTACATACACCATCCGTTCCGTGGTCAGAATCAGCTCTGCAGGGTCCGGCGATTGCCACATCGTGTTCCATTGCTCGGCACCGCTCGCGGCCTTCGCGTCCTCAGCCGCGATACTTGCGGCCGCGCCCGACCAAACAATCTGTTCCCCACCGGCAAGTTCAAGATGCCCGTCGATGCCAAAGCGCGGTACGACGTCAGGATCGTTGCTTGATGATCCGAAGAGACACAGGTCAATCATCTGTCTGCGCTCGTTGTCGTCAACCGGATTCCCGCTGATGCTCCGAGCGACTCGGTTTGCCAGGTTCCACAGTTCCCGACCGGCGCTTTTATCGCTCCCCTCCTGAAGCTTCTTCTTCGCGACAAGCTGCATGAACCCGGCGATGACTTTGTCCGTTGCGGTCGGCGCAACAAAGACGGCTTGGTAGGTTACTAGCGTGCGACGCCCGATTGCCTGAAAGGTCATGGTGCCCGAGCAGCCGTTGTCTCCAAGCCAAGCGAGGGACCGGGGTGCGTCCACTGTTGTCCAAGTGCATTTAACCCTGAGGCCTTCATCTTGAAGCCAGAACTCTCCCCCAAGGGCGGGCGGGGCTTGCACGAGGATGGTGTCCCATTCTTGAAGCCACCTGAGTTTGCCAGCTTCCACCCAGACGAGCGTGGGATCCGCCTCGATCTCGCGGGTGGCGTGTGCCGTCATCGAAATCATTCGGTGCTCCCCAAAAGCTCAGGCGGACAACTGCTGCCCCAGACCATACCGAGAGGATGACTGGCCGGCGCGAGTATTGGATACTTGGGTTTTCTGCTGATGGCAGGACGGGATGAAGTAGTTACCGGTGGAAACGTAGTTACCGGCCATTACCCGTGCTGGGATGCATGCGTGTAGACGGCAAGGGCAACGAGCTGACCGCCGCCGAGATGGCAAGCACCGGGGAATACACCGCAAATTATGGGTCCCCCATCTATCTCACAGACAGAGGCCCTATGCCCTCCCTGGACACGAAGGGTGATCTGCCACTGGCCATGGCCGAGACAATGCTTCGAATCCTCGTTGAGGAAGTCGAGGCACGCGGCATCACCGCCTATCTGACCACTCCTCCGCTGGGCTCCGAGTCAACGGAAGGGTGCCCGGAATGGGAGGGCTCTGAGGCGGGACTCGCAAGACTGGCTTTTGAAAGAGCCAATGTTGACCCGGACTGGTCATGAGGCAGATGTGGCGGCTACGTCGTTTTCCGGACTGGATAGCCGAGACGGTCCAGGCACTCCAAGACGCCATACGTGTGTTCGGTATAGAACGTCCACGGCATGTTTCCTTCCGCGAGGATGTTCACGCTCAAAGGGTCTCTGGCTTCACGCGCCGGAAGTTCAGGGTGGTCCGTAGCGTGCCTTGGGTCTGGTCTACGAGTTCCCAGCCGCCCTCTTTCTGGGTCTTGGCAATCGAGCGGTTCTCCATGCCGCGCATGGTCTGGACTGACTTGTACTCGTACTTAATGTCGTCCGACATGCGGCCCCCGACTCTTTATCTGAAGCGCCCTGGGTCTGATGGACATTCGTGTTATCCGTGCCCACCGCCAGTTCGCAGTTGGCTTGACCAGCATAGAACGTGTTCTCGCGCGCTTCGGGCGGGACTCGCCGAGCTGGCCTAGGCGCTGTATAACCGCCAGCAGAGAACCTCAGTCGGTAGCAGCCCCCGTGTATCGGCCCGCTTAAACCTCCAGCCAGCCCCGCCACGATCAGCGCTCGAAACGCGCCGGACAATGCGATCCCGAACTGAGCTTGGCAAAAATAGAAGGTTCAATCCACATGTCCACACCTGACCCGGCGGCTGCCCTGGTACCGGCACCCATCAAGCTTGCGGTCATGAACTCTTTGGCACGTAACCCAAAAACAGCGATGAAAAGGCCTCAAAGACTGGACCTGCGCATACACTTTCCGACATGCCGGTCTTCGATACTTCATTCGACTACAAATCCGACAAGCCTGCGAAGGCCAAACCCGACGCGGACAGGGACAGCCGGAGGCTACGGTCGGACCATGAGCTGCTGTGGACCAAGAAGCTGCGCTCTGGTGTCCTTTTCGCCCCGACCGCGCCGTCGGTTCGTCGGGACGGTTACCTCATCTTTACTGACACTTCTGGGGCAAGGCATTGGTATGGCAGCGACGCCATCACCGGTTCCTACACCATGTGGTTGAGGCCGCAGGCTCTGGTCAACGCTATCGCGGGGCTGAACGAGGACCAGCGGTCCCGCTACCTTGACCCGGCGTACACCATCGGCAGTTCGATGATTTGGCCCGTCAGGTCGAAGGACCGACCGACCATGAACCAAGCGCGAGGCTTCGGTTCCTCCGGTCGGCTGATTGGTGACCGCATGGACCTCACCCTTGAGTGCATCCGGCGTCACTACGCCGGAGAGCCAGAGAGCCCCCTCGCCAGTGTCCTCAACGCCTATGCGGACTTCTTCGCGCTCTTCGACGGGTTCGCAGAGTTCGTGGACTTCTTCCACCTGCAAGACCTCGTGACGCTCGACTATGACGAGGTCCGGTTCTACCTACCGTTCGACAATTTCGAACGTCTGGGGACGCCGGCCACAACCGATGAGTACGTGACGTACCGGGAGGCCACGCTGGAATTCATCGCGGGACGGCAGCACCGGATGGCCAAGTGGGTCATGGAGCACCACCCCGAGATCGAGGTCAGCGAGTAGCGCCATAGAGGTTCCGCCGATAAGCCACGGACGGCGTGCGGGCCGGATGTCCCAGGTGCGGGTGGTCCAGGCCTGGTCGGTGATGGTCGCGTACGCCAAAGCGCCGAACGAGTCAGGGTTCGAGCCTCAGATGAGTGCGTCCAGCTTCTCCCAGAACGCGGTGCGCAAGCCTTTGCGGACCGCTTGCAGGTCGGTCTTGTATTCGCCGATCCGCTGTGCGCAGTCTTTCAGGAGAACCCGGTCGATCTCCACGGGAAGGATGGGCCTGTCGGCGAGCAGTTCGTTCAGTTCGCCTTGGGTGACTGAGCCGTACCAGCTTGCCGCGACGCTCTCGCCGCCTGAATCGGGAACATCCGACACTTCGCAGGTCGTTCGGAAGTCCGAGGGGCGGCTTAGCATCTGAAGTATGCCAAATGCCGCACGCTCGGAATTGCTGTCTGACCGCGACCTCACACTGATGAGGCAGATCGTCGTCGGCATTGCGCCCATGGCGGAGGATTTGACGCACCTGTCAGTCGGGAGGGCTCCCGGGAACGGCTCGGTGGCCGCTCAGTTTTTGGAGGACACGGTGAATCAGCCGACTTCGGGAGGCAGTACGCACGTCCGCCACGCTCACCTCGCGATCGGCCTCTACGCCTTCGCTGCACTCGACCACATGCGGGCGTTCGTGCCGCTGCTCAAGACCAGGCGTCACATCATGCCGCTGGCAACCTTGACCCGAGGCTCGGTGGAGGCATTCGGCAAGGCAAACTACCTCCTTGCTGCCGAATCAGCCGGTGACCTCATTCGCAGGCACGCGGGTATGGCAACCCTCGAACTGGGCAATTCGGTGAAGCACAGCGAGTTCGCCTACTACGACGGAACGAAGGCGGACGGCAAAGATCACCTCCAAAAGGTAAACGACCTGGTGGTTCAACTGGGCCTCGACCAGCCGGACCGGGTAGGCCTGACGGCACTTGCCTCGGATTTGCTCAGCGAAAGTTCTCCCGGGGCGCCCGGCCGAGCATTTTACTCACAGCTCTCCGGGGTAGCACACGGGGAGACTGCCGGGGTCGCGATGTTCATCGAATCCGACCTAAATGAAGGGCTCGAGTTTGTTCACAGGCGAGATGTTCTTCTCCCATACGCGGGGATGCTCTTCTCCACTTGCAGGCTCGTCCTGGACAAGATGATCGACCATTTCGGAGTCGAGAAGGGGCACAGAAATCGCTGGCACGGTGTCACGGAGCGAGCCGAGCCTTGGATCATTGAGCTGCGCGACTCAGACCCAAACTTATAGGCCTCGCCTCCAAGCCGGTAGACCGTGGACCTCGTCACCCCCTAGAGGGCGCCGTCGCAGGCAGCGGAGCGCGAGTAGCTACTGGGGTTGCTAAGCACCTGGTGAAGGATCTCGACGGGCACGGCATATTTGCTGCCGTCGGCCGCGTAGGCGACCCCAACGAGCTGGCCGCTGTCGTTGATGACCGGGCTGCCGGAGCTGCCATGTTCGATCGGGGCGTCGTTGACCAGCATCGGCAAGGCCGACCAACCAACAGGGTCAGGTGCGTAGCCGAGGACTTTTCCGTGAGTGGTTGTCAGCGGCCCGCCGAGCGGAAATCCGACAACGGTGACCTTTGTGCCAGCTCCGGGGTTCGTTGGCGCCAAGGGGATGGTGGCAGGGAGTGCTTCTTTTGTCCAAACCAGTGCCAGGTCGGCGATGACGACCGCTCCGGTGGTGGCGACGTCGATGTCGTGCCCGTCGAAGGTGCTGACCTGCAGAAGGGCCGCGCCGCCGATCACGTGCCGGTTTGTCACGAAGACATGATCCGAGATGGCAAAGCCGGATCCGCTGGACACTCCCCCGCATCCGAGATTGCGCACTCGCAATGCCGCCCGCTCAAAGTCGGTGAACCCTGCCGGCGCAACAGATTCAGTGCTGTGCGTCGGCAGAACGGTGCTCGCGCCGTTTTCCGACTGGCTGCTTGAAGCTGCGCCCGGGCCAGGCGGAGGAGGGGTCAGCCCGCATCCGGCCAATACGAGGCAGGAGAATACCAAGCACCCGAGTATGAGGGCTTTTGGCGGCCGAGCTGGCATCAGCTTGTCAGCTTTCTGGAAAGCGCGTCGCTGTCCGCGCGGGCCTTATTGCAGTCGGTGTCCGCTTGACGGGCCGAGTTCAAGGCCGCAGCGTAGTCACTTGGCCGGTAGTTGGCCAGGTAAGAGCTGAAGATCTGCTGATCTCTGATGCAGGTATCCATCTCCCGGGTAACCTGTTGCGACATCGCGAGGAATGTGGCAAAGAGCGCAGCCTGGTCTCCGGCTTGGGCTTTCTCGTTTGATAAGGACCTTATTCGATCCGAGGCTGTGTTGTATTGGGTGGTCATGTCGCCGAGCTTGGTTTGCAGATCTCCGGCCTGCGTTTTGAGATCGTCGCGCTCCTTCGTCATGGCTGCCAGATCCCGGGCAGACTTGCTGGCGGTAGTCCGCCACTCCTGCGCGGAGTTATTGGAATAAGCGAAACCTACGGCCAGACCTCCGGCGATGAGAACCAGGATGACAGCCAACACAATGAAGGGCCAGATCCGGACGGGCCGGCGGAAGTCCGGTGCCGGGTGAACCGGCCACTCGTGCAGCTCGTCCAATGTTGACCCTCTTCATCCTGATTCGCTCTGGGCACAGGCTACACCGGGCGGAACACTATTTCCGCTGCGATGCACAGCGACATGCGGGGTAGACTCCCGGTTGGGGGCGCGCGGGGACGGCCTCCAGCGAGCGCGAGGGGGACGCCACATGGGCCAAGAAATACAGTCGCAGACCGACGAGTCCGAAGCAGAGCGGCTCGACATGCGGCCATCGCGGACAGCCGACGCGCCCGTCCTCACCCGCCACGGTGCGATGAGATCACGTCATTGGCGCTTCTGGTTGGGGCTCTTCGAGTTGCTCTCGGGATTGCTCACCGGTCAGGTCACCGTCACGAGCGCTGCGACCGGTATCGGACACTTACGGGACATGGCTGCTTCAGGGGTAGAACCCCCGGCAGAATGGATCGCCTACCTCTTCGCCGTTACCTTGGGCTTCGGCGCGGTATCTATCGCGGGCATTGTGATCGGGATCTGGAACCTCGCCGCCCTGAAAAGAACAGCCCGATCGCCACTGATCGCCGCCATCGTGGTCTCCGTGGCGTCAATCGTGCTGACAATGGTCTTCATCGACGGGCCCCTGTTTGATCCGGTGAAAATCGCTTGGTCCACGCTGCACGCAGTAGTCAGCCTCTGGACTGCCGGCATCCTTCGGCTCAAGAAAATACCAGCCCAGTAGAGCCAGGGTCGGCAATGGGACCTGACAAAGTTCGGTTCACGCTCATGGTCTGCCGCATACTTTCTTCAGCTGGCGGGAGTTCGATCGACGGTCGTGGATGCTTCCCCAGTACGATTCATCTATGGTCAACGCATGGACGTCTGTAGTGAGGCTACCCACCGAACTTCCCTTGTTGCCAGCCGCCCTGGGGGCGCAGTTCGAAGGAAGCGTCGACTCGGGGCGTTTCAAACTTCATCTACCCCTATTGAATGCCGAACAACCCCTTCCCGCACAGCCCTTGCTCGATCCCCTGGGAAGCCCGTTTACACAAACGCACGGCGGTCCCCGGGCATGGGGACACGGCGAGAGTTCGATGCCCGCATCAGTCGTTGAACCGGTAATCGGGAGGGTGTCGACAGTAGTCCTTGAAATTAATTCCGAAATTAGCCCGAACGAATTACAGGACTTCGCAGAAACCTTTGGGCAAGAATTCAACCACTGGTACGGCACCGCCATCTCTTGGATTGAGCTTTGGAACGACCTGAACCTAACAAACCTCCAGGAGTCCTATCCCGGCACGGCAGGCACGGTTGGCGCACCGGACGCCAGCGGTATCGCAACCGGATGGTCACCTGTTGAGAGAATGTATGTAACCCGGCTACCCGTGCAATCAGGGAAGAGACCCTAGCCCTCGCATTCGAGAAAGCCACCGCCGATGAACATCCCCCGGCTGAGTGGCTGCTCTACCTTCAGGGGGCCAAGACATTTGACGACAGACTGGCGATCATAGAGGCCGCGACCTCCGCTGAGGTTGCATTAACCGGGGCCATCCACCAGCGGTTGGCTCAACTGACGGCTGAAGCACGCGAACTCATCGTCGAGAACGCAAATGGTCTGTATGGAATGGTCAAGTTGCTGCAAAAGGTGGACGCCAAAAAGGACGGCCCCACGCTCGATAAGGTCGGCAAACAACCAGTAAAGCCGCGCAACAAGGCAGTTCACGCGGGGTGGCAGGATGCGGAGAAGTTTTCCCTGTTCCGTCGCCGGTCTTCATTAATGACAACCGTTGGGTTCAACCCCACAAACCCAGCAAACCCCACCTCCACGGTCGGCGGACTCCCTGCTGGAAGGACGTAGGCTTTGGAGCATGCTGGAGATCGAGCCCGGGGCGAAAGTCGTCGAAAGTACCTGCAACCATTGCGGGCAGCCAATGACCCGCGTGACGGGCTTCGTTTACCGGGACGGCGACGCCCACGCCGTCTTCTACGCCTCCTGCTACCACCACGACGGCGAACACGAAGTCTGGATCGACGCAGTGTTCTCCCCAACCTGGGACGAGGACGCCGACGACCGTTTCACCTTCGGCTGCCGAGTCGGTCCCATCGACGGCCAGGACGAACCGGCCGCCTCGCTCGTTGCCGCCGCCGCCGCTTGGGACGAATCCCCGCCGTTCGGCCACAAACTCTCACGCGACGAGGCACTCGTCCACCCCCGGCTCTGCGAGTTTTGGGAGCTGGTCGACCATCTCCTCATTCACAATGTTGTCGTCTCGACCCACATGTACGGAAGCGGAGCGGGGCTGGACATGATTGGGGACAGGAAGGCGTTGCCGGATGCCTGATTTGCAGACCATGGCCGAAGCTGCCGTCACCGACCTGAGCGAAGCGGTACGGACAGGTCTTGACGAAAACGACGGCGGTTTCGGGTGGTGGTCCGACTACAACATCAAACCGGGGGACAGATTCGACCTCTCGGACTACCTTGTCGGTGTCATCGAGGGCGTCCGCACGCATCTGCGTGTTGCGGACACCTACATGAGCGAACACCGGCATGAGCGAACACCGGCAAGAGCGAGCGAACGACGAGTTCCGGCTCAGGGCCTGGTCCCGAGCGAACCCGCGGGAACCAGTCTGGCGCGGCACGGCTCTGCCTGATACCGAGAGACGCGACGACCTCATGTCCGCTTATGTCTACGGGTTCTTCAACGCCGCCAGTTCCGTTCTGGACACCCTCGCCGGAACAGTGATCGGCGTCGCCGGCCTGAACCTCCCATTGGTCCGCGCAGATCTGTCCATGTTCGTCCCCATCACCTCAGATCCCGGCTACCCGACCGGGAAACGCTTGGTCAAGGCCCTGGCAGAAGACACGGGAGGACGGGAAGCCCAGTTAGTCCTGGTGCGGGCCTTCCGAACCTCGTTGCAGCGGGCAGGCCCGGCTGACTGGCACCGGTGGCTGAACCAGAAGCGCTCAACTCGCCCACCGGGGCGGTCGCCTGAAGATGGTCACCTTTGACCGCGAACCAGGAAGCCTGGACCGGCGCCGGAACATCGTCTTTGAACGCGATCCTGACCTGACCACGACCCAAAGTTTCCGAAGCCCGGACCTAGGCGTCATGTGGCTCCGCGAGGACCAAGAGACCACGATGAACGGCATCCTCGGCTCCCTTCAGGCTTCCGTCATTGGAACCCTCGCCCCGTCCCGGCTTCTATGGGACCGACGCCGAAACAATCCGGATTTGATTGCCCAGCCGGCAACACAATGGTCCGGACCAAGCAAAGCACTCAAGTTTCCCGGATACGACCCCCGCCCTGATCTCTTCAACAAGGTCGCGGCAATGGTAGTGCACCCGACAGTCGGAACCAGACTGTCGGCCTCGCAGGTGCTGCAGAACCCTTAGACAACAAATTCTCCAACTAACCATTCCATGCCGCGCATTCCGGTCGTGGTTCCGGTGAGCGGAGGTCCCTGTAGTCCGCCGAATCCACTGCCTTCCACCAAGAGATATTTTGTTTTCGTCAAGCCGATTCGCTGCATATTGTCATGCATCCAGGAATCCGTCAAAAATCCAGTTTTTCGTAAGTCAATTTGATATTCAGACCGACAGGAGCCTCCCCCGTCCCGCAAAGACGGGTAACGGTCCCTCTTGTCATCAACGATTCAAGGTCCGACTATCACCTTGGACCCAGTGTTGGGCCCGGTCTTTGCTGGGGTACACCGGATGTATGGGGAGTCAGCATGCGTGCTGTTCGGGTGGTTCTGTGCGGTCTTTTGAGCCTGGCCTTGCTGATTGCCGGTTTCACCCCTCCTGCTACGGCCGCCACGACGGCAACGATGAATGCATCAATCGCATTGCCCGCTCAGTCCGCACCGAAGGGTGTGCCAGCTGTCGTCGCGCCGGCCCGCGCTGATGTGAAAGCCACACAGACCGGCGGCAGAGTGGCACTCACCCCCGAACCCCTGTCCGGCAAGACACAAGCCAGTCCTTTGATGGTCCCGGCGTCATTCAGTTCGGGAGGCTGGTCGGTGACCCTTGTCTTTACCACGGGTGCCGATGGCCGCCTGGTAGCCACCTCGAGCAAGGATGTCGGTCCATCTCCCTACTATCTCCGGATCTACGACACGGTCACGGCTGGGGCGGTCGCAACCTGTGGGGGAGGAACAACATGTTCGGCTCCCCCGGGCTCTGGCGCCGGCCATGCCTTCGTCGCGACAATCTCATCGGGCATGGGTTCCTACCCTCCATCGGGGATAGTTGCGTCCTCGGATCCGGTTACCCCACCTCCATGGTCAATCACGCTAACCCAGTCCGAGACAACCCCCGCTGTCACGTTGACAGCGAGCTGGAACTATACGCTGACAAACACGCCTTATTACGTGCGCATCTATGATTCATCAACCGGATCACCTGTAGGCGTATGCGGCACCGGCACGCAGTGCACAGCCACGCCTGTCCCTTCCCCCGGCAGCCACTATGTGGCCTTCGCCGGCGATCCGGGATCCGGGTACCCCCCACCGTCGTACTTTGCAATCTCAAACGTCGTCACCCCGCCGCCATGGACGGTGGCGCTGTCGGTTTCCTCTACTCAGGCCACGGCTGCCGCGAACTATGACGTCGGTCCCACATCAGTTGCCATCCAAATTTATGACATCGACTCCGGATCTCGGGTCGGGGCCTGCTTCGGTGGCGCAATCTGCAACCAAACCATGTCGACTGCCGGGCACCGTTATATCGCGGCCGTCGGAAGCTATAGCTACACTTTTCCCCCGGCAACCGTGTGGGCGGTGTCAACTCAGGTGGGTTCGTCAGGTCCCACCGCACCATACGAAACGGCAGGAGGTTCCAATCCGGCTGAGATCCATTGCCCTCAGTGTGCTGCAGGTGATCCGGTGAACACTTCGAACGGGGAGTTCTTCGAAAACGCGACCGATGTTTCCGTTGCTGGCCGGGGTCCCGGTCTGGCCTTGAGTCGGACGTATTCATCCCAGCGCGCGCCCTTCGACGGCCCCCTGGGCTTCGGGTGGTCATTCGACTACAACATGTCCTTGGTTGTCAATTCCTCGGGGACGGTCGATGTCCATCAGGAGAACGGCTCGATGGTGACCCTCACCCCTGACTCGAACGGAATCTACCACGCGCCGGCACGCGTTGTGGCGTCCTTGGTCCACAATCAGGACGGGACGTGGACTTACACCCGACGCGCTAAGGACATCTTCACCTTCACGTCCGCCGGGCAGCTGAGCTCGCTCAGCGACCTGAACGGCAACACCACGACCTTGGCCCGCAACACGTCCGGGCAACTGACCACGGCCACGGACGGCGCCGGCCGGACCCTTAGTTTCGTCTACAACACCGGGGGCAGGATCGCGACCGTCACCGACCCTTCAGGACGGGTCTTCGCCTACCAGTACGACAGCGCCGGGAGGCTGACCTCCTCCACGGCCCCCGGCGGGGCTGTGACGGCGTACGGCTACGACGCCTCCAATCTCGTCACCTCTGTCACCGACCCCCGCGGCACAGCCACAGTCAACACCTACGACCAAGCGCACCGGGTCACCAAACAAACAACACCGGCAGGAGACCTCCTCCTCTCCTACGGGGTCGACGGCTCCGACGCCCAGACAACCATCACCTCCCCCGGCGGGCGTATCACCAAGGAAACCTACCGCTCCGGGCAGATGATCAAACGAATCAACGGCGCCGGCAGCGCCCAGCAGGCCACCTGGCTTTATGCCTATGACCAGAACACCTTCGGAACAACCAGCGTGACCGACCCGATCGGCCACGTCACCACCGCCACCTACGACGGCTCCGGGAACAGACTCACGACCACGGACCCTGCCAACCACCAGCAGTCCTGGACCTTCAACACGCTGAACCAGGTCACCACCGCAACCGACGCCGCAGGAACCGTCACCACCTACACCTACGACACCGCAGGCAACGCTCTGTCGGCATCCACCCCGCTGACGGGCACCTCCCAAACGGCCACCACCAGTTACGCCCACACCGACAGCACCCACCCCGGCGACGTTACCGCGATCACGGACCCTGCCGGGCACACGACCACCCTCACCCATTCCTCAACCGGTGCCGTGGCATCCAGCACGGACCCGCTGGGGAACACAACCTCGTTCACTTATGACGTTCTCGGTCGGCGCTTGACGGCCGTCAGCCCGCGTGGCAGCACCTCCACGAACAGCTACGACACCTCCGGGCATCTGGCCACAGTCACAGACCCGCTGAACCATACCACCAGCTACAACTACGATGCCGACGGGAACCTGACCGCCGTAACCGACGCCAATGGGCACGCCACCGTCACCGCCTACGACACCCTCAACCGCCCCACCACCGTGACCAACCCCGACAGCAGCGTCGCCACCGCCGCCTACGATGCCGACGGGCACCGAACCAGCCAGACCGACCCGTCAGGCCACGCAAACAGCTACACCTATGACGCACTGAGCCAGTTGACGTCGTCGACCGACCCGCTCAACAGGACCACGAGCTACGCCTACGACGCAGTCGGGCACCCTGTCACCGTGACTGACCCGGCGGGGCGCACCACGACGTACACATATGACTCTGCCGGGAACCGCACCGGGACCAGCTATTCCGGTGGCACCACGTCGAACGCCAGCCGCACGTACAGCGCCACCGGGCAACGAGTCACTATGACGGATGGTTCGGGCACCACGACCAACACCTTTGATTCCCTGAGTAGGCTCACCGCCTCCACCAACGGCGCCGGACAGGCCACCGGGTACACCTACGACCTCGCCGGACACCTCACCGCACTGATCTACCCGAATGGTCAAACCGTGACCCGAACATACGACGCCTCCGGGCGCCTCACCGGGCTGACGGACTGGCTCGGCCATACCACCACGTTCACGCCGGACGCGGACGGCAATATCACCTCTACTGTCTACGGAAACGGCATCACCGCGGCCTCAACTATCGACGCAGCCGGCCAACTCAGCGCTGTCACCGACACCGCTCCAGGAAACCTATCCCTGGCGTCGTTCAACTACACCCGCAACAACGATGGCAGTCTCGCAACAACAGCAACCACTGGAATCACCCAGTCAGCGGAAAGCTACAGTTACACCAGCCGCGAGCAGTTGGCCACAATCAATTCCAGCCCGTATACGTATGATGCCGCCGGAAACCCCACAGCCTTCGCTAACGGGGCAACCCTGACTTACAACGCCGCCAGTCAAGCCACTATCTACACACTGTCCGGAACCACTACCGCAATCACCTACGACACCCAGGGCAACCGGCTCACAGGCCCTGCCCCCGGTGGCGCTGGTGCCTCTTACACCTGGGACCAAGCCAATAGACTCACCGCCGCCAACGGAACCAACTACGCCTACAACGCCGACGGCCTCCGTACCGCCCGGACCCCCGCAACAGGCCCGGCACAGCATTACGCTTGGGACACCAGGGCCAGGGTTCCGTTGATGCTCACCGACGGAACCACCAGCTACCTCTACGACGACGCCGGCAACCCCGTCGAACACATCGACGTCACCGGATCCACCCTCTACTATCAGCACGACCAATACGGATCCACCAGACTCCTCACCGACGGAACAGGCACCGCAGCTGCGACCTACACTTACGACCCATACGGCAACCTCACCACCAAAACCGGAACGGCCGACACGCCCCTGCGCTGGAACGGTCAAGCCCAGGACACCGACACCGGCCTCTACTACCTCCGCGCCCGCTACTACGACCCGGTGACGGCGCAATTCCTTTGCGTTGATCCGATCCTGCGCGAAACCCAGACCCCATATTCATTCGGCGGAGGAAACCCACTAGTTCACGGTGATCCACTTGGCTTGGACTGGCAAAATGACACCGCGAACGTCCTTGACGGTGTTGCATTTGGTGCAACTCTTGTCGGCGGCGCCGCGAATCTCGCAACGTTTGGCTGCATACTCGCTGCAGACGCCTATTGCGCCAGCGTTGCGGCCGCCGTCGGCGACTTGACCTCCTACGTATCACTGGGAGCAGATGTAAGTAGGATGATGCTGAGAGGCAAACCAGAACCAGACATAATAGCCCTCGACGTAGTGTCACTATTCACAATGGGAGGAGGACAGGCGGTCAGCAGCGCCTACAGATTCGCTAAGCTCGACCGGGCCAGCCGTAAAATGCTCACGGCCGGCATCAATTTCTTCGGCGGAGTTGCCGGTATTGGAGGCGTGGCGCAAACCTATACGCAATGGCTCTCGGGTGAGCGGGAAAAACAGCCCGGTGAATGGGTGTATTGTCCGCTTCGCGATGGACCGGCAGGATCAGGAGGACCGCTGGCATGACCACCAGACGAGCACCCAAGCCAACGACCAGCAGGAACACGTGGCAAGCCATGTACTCGATGTTCGGGCCGTTTGCGGTCGCCAACTTCATATTGTTCCTCGTCCTAATTCTGTACGTCGTATTCCAACCCAAAGCCAGCGATCCGAGCACGTATTGGGCTATCGCATTAATGGCGGTCTTGATGCTAGTGGCTGGGGGCCTGATGGTGAATGGAATGCTTCGACTGAAGCTGGTCCGCAAATCGCACAAAGAGGACCGGCAACGCATCGCCGCTGGGCTTCCGTTGGAACCCGAACGCGACGATGACTGAAAACCCAGGTGATCCATACGTCTTTAGAGGTGGCTTGTCGATCCCCGGTCGGTTCAGGATCCGAGGACCGTACGTCATACTCACCATGAGTGCCTCGCAGCTTGAGTTTCGACCCAGATCCCGTTGGTGGGCGCACCGCTTCGGCCCTTGCGGCTCGAGCGTTCCGCCGTCCGCGAGATCTATCCGGGGCGTCCTCATTTCATCTTTTCCTGGACGCCCGTGAACTTCCTCGCCAAGGAGAACATACCGTGGACATTTCTGGCCGAATGGCCGGAGGGCGTCCTTGGAGCCGCGGAAGAGCTCGGCTACCCGGTCCGATATAAGGACCAGATCCGGTGACGGCGCCTTCACCGACGAATAGCCTCCGCCACGACGGCTAAGTGCAGGACATTCGCGGCCTGGGCCGCTATTGCCTCGCTCAAGAGGTACCCATTCACCGAACCGTGAGAACACGAAACTCACATCCTCCGGCGCTGCAGCCAGCACGGTCTGCCGCCGGGTAGGGTTGCTTTTCGGTACTCCGCTCCAAGGGCCGGGCAGCACTCGTGTCTAGGAATTCGCGCCTTCAGGTGGGACGGGAGCGAGTTCGGCAATCGTGGAAAGAGATATACCGTGAATGAAGTCCAAGCAGTAGCACACCGGATGCTGATCGCCGGACACAGGTCGCGTATTCGCTGCATTGTGGGCCTGGGCATCGGTCTTCTCATCGCGGTGTTGGGGGGCATCGCGACCTCGCCCTTCGTGTTCTGGTTCGGCGGGATCTTCGCGGTGATTTCCGGAATCATGTTTGGGCGAGCGAACGGCCGCATCCGACAGGCCGAGCTTGAGGTCGCCAAAGCAAAGCAAGACAGCCTCAGCTGACTCTCAGGGCGAACACCTAAGGAAACCGCCAGATTTGGGTCTCTAATCGAGGTGTCTGCTGGCTTGAGTAAACGAAGATCCTTAACCGACCTTCTGACCATCCCTGAGCATTTCACTTTTGCCGACGTGCCGACACTCAACGGCATGGGATTCATCTACATGGTCATGGCCGTGCTTTGGCTTTGCATGGCGGTCTTTGCAATGTAGACGTCGATGGCCGGACCCGTGCGGAACGTCATTCGTCATGCCTGCGCGCCACCCCAGCCCAGACACCTACTTCTATGTCAGGCTGTCGTCGTCCGGCTCCACCTCGAGGGCGATCGACTGGTCATGGCCGAGGTTGTTCAGAATCGTCAAGATGATTGCGGCGAGCAGAAGGACCGGTGGCCATTAACCGAGCGGGCTACCTGTGAACGAAATGAATGACGTGACGTCCGTCCGGCATCAGAGTAGGTAGTTCGCTTTCAAGGCTCCGACACACCCGTGGATTCCCGGCCTGCAGGCATGCTTCCACGCCATATCGTAGGCTCGCCTGACATCATTCCAGGAGAAAGAACAGACCTCATGAGCAGTGTTCCTCCACCTCCCGAAAAGCGCTGGCCGTCCGACGCTCCGCAGATACCTAATCCATACGCGCCAGTCCAGCCACGCGCTCCGTTCAGCAAGGCGGCAATAGCGGGTTTCATCATCAGCTGCGTCGGGCTTTTCGTCTTTGCCATGGTGGGCCCGCTCGGGACCGCCATCTCAGGCCTTGGCTTCCGGCGGGCCAGAGAGCGCGGGTTGCGTGGTCGCGGGCTCGCCATCGCGGGCATGATCATCGGTGTCGCCGATTTTGCGTTCTATCTCATCGCCCGGGACCTCCTTCATCCGTGATGCACAGCTGGCCAGGTGGCCCTATTTGCCCGCACCCTGCCCGCAGGGTTTGTGTACCCGTGGCCAGTCCTTCGGCTGCATGAAGTCCACGAAGCTCTGTGAGGTCGCCGAAGGCGTTGAGACCCGGGGCGAGTAGGCTGCCCGGCGCGCCGGGCGCTGCGAAGTTCAGGCAACAGGATAGAAAAGATGGGCGGGAGTTACCGGCTTCCGCCCGTCGTCCCCTTTCCGGAGGACGGACTTCCGAGCCGCTGAACACTTGAGGGTCATGAACTTCCGCAATCGCCTCGCCCTGCCCGCCGCGTTCCTCTTTGCTGCATTGGTCCTCGCCGGATGTCAGCAGGGAACCCACCCCGCCGATGCGATGACCAAGGCCGCGTCGCCGGCCGTTCCCCAGGCAGTGGCGCCCGTTCCCGGGGGCGCCCCCTCGGGTGCAGCGGCTGCAGCCGTGAGGTCCATCCACTCCCCCGGCATGGTCGCTACCGACGAGCAGCTTGCTGCCGGACAGTGTTCCGCCAAAGTGGTCGACGCCGCCACGGGCGAGTACCTGCCGGACCCGGCCTGCACTCCCGGGGCAACAGATCCCGCGGTTACCCAAGAGAACCTCGATTCGACGATCTGCATGAGCGGCTATACGGCCACGGTGCGCCCGCCCGCTTCGAATACGGACAAGGTGAAGGCCGAGAGCCTGCGCGAATACGGCCAGACTGCCGCGAAGACCACGGAATACGACCATCTCATCAGCCTTGAGCTCGGCGGCACCAACTCCGTGTCGAATCTGTGGCCTGAGAACCATCGGGAATTCTTCAAAGGTGTTCCGTCAAGGACAGATTGGAAATTGGCTGTGAGATGCCATTCGCACGGTGAAGACGTCGTTTGACTGGACTCAAGCCATGGCTCCAGTGGATTGCACCCAAGGCTTATTGAGAGGAAAAGCTGGGTGAATGCCCATATGGCTTGCATCAGATGCAATAACTGAATCAGCCTTAGCCCTTGGCATGGACTTGACTTCTTGCGTTTAATGCACGATCGTGCATCGTATGCAAGATGTTTTGAGGTTGGATGCGCTCGATAGTGCATTGCTTGCCGCGACGGCCCGAGAGACCCGTAAGCTACTGTCGGCCGGGGCCCTGCTGCTGCGGCCGGAGGAGACTGTCCTTGAATCGTGTCTGGGTGGTTGGATCATGCAAATGGAGTCGCGGAATCTGACGCAGAAATGGATCGATCACTCCTATAGGACAGTTGTGCGGTTCTCGCGGTACACCAACGATTACCCCTGGAACTGGGGGCCAGGAGATCTGGAGAGTTGGTCATCGGAATTGTTGGGACGTCTGAGGCCCAAAACAGTACGCGGGATGCAGAACCATGTCGGCCGCTTCCTTGACTACATGACCGATCCCGCCTACGGATGGGCTGCCGTCTGCGAGCACTATTTTGGCACGCACCCGGTGCAGATCTGTTCGGACTGGAACACGGTGGGCCAGCACGCGTTCGGCGATGACCCCCGGCCGCGGCCATTTACCAGGGACGAGCTAAGCCGCTTCTTTGACTTCTGCGACTCCCGCGTTGAGAAAGCACGGAAGGAAGGAACAAAGGGGGCGCTGGCAGCTGCCAGAGACTCGGCGATGTTCAAGGTCCAGTACGCATGGGGACTGCGCCGCCGGGAAGTGTGCCGGCTTGAGGTGGCCAGCGTCTCGGAGAACCCGAGACAACCGCAGTTCGGCAGCATCGGGATACTGGACGTGCGCTGGGGCAAAGGCAGCAAAGGGCGTGGTCCCAAGCAACGGACGGTCCTCACAGTCATGCCTTGGTCCGCGAGGGTACTCGCCCAATACATCGAGCTCGTTCGGCCCTGTTACCGCCCGGGACCTGAACTATGGGTCTCCGAACGCGGGCGGCGTATATCGGAGACCTCATATAACGACAGATTCGCGGAGTACCGCGACGAGCTCGGCCTTGATCCCGAGCTGGTCCCGCACGGTCTCCGCCGGGCTTACGTCACGCACCTACTCGAAGACGGTTGGGATCTGCGGTTCGTCCAGACACAGGTCGGTCACGCCCACGCCAGCACCACGACTGCGTACTCCCACGTCAGCAACGACTTCATGGCCAGTACTCTGAATAGCGCACTCATGGACGGTGCACCTGAGGGCCTGTGGAAGACCGGAGGAACGCTATGACACTCGAACGACGACCGACCGCCAAAGGCCGCCCGCCTGCCACGCGCCCGGCCGGATTTCACTGGAAACTGGCGCAGCTGGTAGAGGACCGAGGCATTAAAGCAAGCGTCGAACTTGGCCCTCTGTTGGCGCAACGAGGCATCGTGCTCTCCGACGCGCAGGTCTATCGGCTCATCCATCACACCCCGGAGCGACTAAGCCTGAAGGCCCTCTCCGCATTGTGCGACATCTTCGGATGCACCCCGAATGACCTCATTGTGCCGTTTGTTGAGGGCATCAGTCAGCTTCGCCCCGCCGCCGGAGACCCCGCCCGGAGAAAGAAAGTTGTCCCGGCCGCAGGACGACAATCGGACTTGCCGGATTCATTCGCGCCCGAAAAGGCCGACCTCAGCCACACCAGGAAACCGCGGTGACCACGAAATACACCCCGCCTGAACACCCCTGCGGGCATTGCGGCCGAATCGGTTTGATCAGTCGCCATGACACCGCGCCGAACGGGGACCAGATCCCGGTCTGCGCAGGGTGCTACCAGCGCCCTCAAGGGAATTGCGCAACTTGCGGCATGAGCGGTGCCCTCTTCGGCACCATGGAAAGGGTCCCGCTACTCTGTGGCCGGTGCTGGCACGGCATCACTGGTCAGTGTGCGTCGTGCGGCACGAACGGTGTTCTGGTGCAGAATGCAGGTGGACCACCGAGGTTGTGCTCTTCGTGTTGGCGCTCTCGGCCCTGTGGATACTGCGGCCAGGACCGCAGACCGCATGCCTTTGAGAACAGTCTCGAAGGACAGATCCGAATCTGCCAGAAATGCTATACCCGCCCCCGAGGGACATGTTCTCAATGCCGGTCCGAAGGAGCCCTTTACGGACAAATCCTCGGGGTGCCGCCTGTCTGCGGTTTCTGCTGGCACGCCGTCGAAGGCACATGCTCCTCGTGCGGAGTTCATGACTTCCTGGTCCCGACCGGCGACGACCTCCCCGGGAGCTGCTTTACTTGCCACCGCCGCCCGGGCCGCGCGTGCGGTAGCTGCCTCAGCGAGGGCCGCCGAATTAAGCGCATCCGGCAGGGAGAGGAGCCGGATCTTTGCGACCGGTGCTGGAGGGGGCCAATACAGACTTGCAGTATGTGCGGCCTACCCAGACGGTGTCCGACCGGCCAGAAGAGCGGCAATCCTGTCTGCGCGATCTGCGTTCCGCGGAGACCTCAGCCGTGCGGAGACTGCTCTCGAGAGGAGATGCCATACGCCGTCATCGGACGCGTGATCCTGTGCTGGCGCTGCCATCGCAACCGGAGCGCGCCAACAGAGAGCGCGTCAGCACTCGATGCGCATGGCGGTCCAGAACGGCGGGCCTACGATCTCCGCCGGCCCGCAGGGTGGAAACGGGACTACGGTTGCCACACCTGCGGGGCGACCTCGACCCGCTACCTTTACGGCCGTTGCGGTCCATGCGTCATCGGTGCCATATTTGATCATTTCACCCCGGATTCGGAAGCGGCCACGAAGCTCGATCCCCTGCGAGAGGCCCTCCTGATCGGACCACGTCCGTGGACCGTCGTCGACTGGCTCAAGAACAACCCCGAACTGCTGATCGGCATGGGCACCGGGACGATACCCATTGACCATGCGGCCTTGGACGCACTGCCCACCAGCCGCACCACCGAGACCATCCGGGGCAGGCTTGTCGCCACAGGCTGCCTCCCCAAACGCAACAACTACGCTGCCGCCTTCGAGAATTGGCTGCCGCCATTCCTCGCAAAGGTAGAGCCAGCTCCGCACCGACTTGTCCTCCAGGAGTACAGCATGTGGCGCTTGCTTCCTCGCATGCGACAGCCCAAAGACAGCCGACCGCAGACATACTCGACATTTCAGCTCGCTAAAAGCCGCGTCCGTGCAGCCCTTCGCTTCCTTGACTGGCTCACCACAGACGAACTCACCCTCCCAAACGCGTCCCAAGTACACGTTGACGAATTCCTTGCCACAAATCCACAACTTATCCCAACTCTCGAACCCTTCATCCTTTGGGCCTCCCAGAGCCGAAGGAGCCCCAAGCTCGAGTGCAAGTACAATCGAAACCGGCTCCCGAAGTCGGTCATGAACACCGAGCAACGTTGGGCCCTACTGGGCCGCTTCCTGCAGGACGAAACACTGGACCTTGCCGACAGGACCATGGGCGCCCTGGTCCTCACCTACGCCCTGCCGCTGACCACTGTCCTGAGCATTCGGGCCGAGGATCTGACCATCGACAACTCCAACCCCGAGCAAATGAACATCACCCTGCGCGTCCGCTCAGGTGAGCTGCAGATCGCGCCCGGTCTCGACAGGCTCCTGGCCAAGCAGCTGAGCAACAACGTTCCCCGCATTGGCCCTGCCATCGTGACAGGCACGTGGCTATTCCCCGGAGCCAAGGCAGGAGAGCCACTCAGCCAAGCACGTGCCGCCAAAAGACTACGGGAGCTTGGACTCCACCCCGGCCCAGGGAGATATCGGGCTCTCCTACACCTGGCCGCTCGAGTTGAAGCCCCTCTCCTCGCGCAGGCCCTGGGTATCAGCGCGGCAACGGCAGTCCGATGGGCCGAACTAGCGGGGCGTCCATACAGCGGCTACGTGTCCGCCATCAGCCGTTAGGCGGCAAGTCGCAGTCATAGAGGTCCGCTCGCGCCTCTCAGCGGCAGCCGCTTCCTTCCCAAGCGCTGCATCGGGCCGTCGGCTTAGGGCTTGGTGGTCGAATGGCAGCTACCGGACTTGCGGAGCTGAAGCGAGCTCCAAGGCCTGGCTTCCTGTAATGGTTCCTGCGAGAAAAGACATCCTTCGCGGGGGTGGTGCCCAAAGCCAGGGGATATCCGTGTGAGCATTACTCCATGACAGGAACAGTTGGGGAAACAGACGCTTGGCTGAGTGATGATCCGATCGATGCAGACAGCCCTGATCAGGACCTGCTAGGCAGAAACAGCTTCGCAGCGTCTTCCGTAGCTATGCTTAACCGCCTCAGAGCACAGAGTGATTCTTCAGTTGTGGCGTTGATCGGGCCATGGGGCGCAGGGAAATCCAGTGTCCTGAACATGATTCGAAGCGGACTGACCGAGGAGAACGATGGCGCGGGTGACAACTGGATCGCGGTCGACTTCAATCCCTGGAATTACCAGGACCTGCCGTCCCTTCAATCTGGGTTCTTCACTGAACTCCAGGCCGCCCTACCACCCGGATCTGCCTGGTCGAAGGCGCGTGATTCTCTCGCGAAAATAGGGCGGAGAGTGGCCCCGGTGGGGACCTTGGGCTCCCTAATCGGCCTTGACGCATCGAAGATCATCGAAACTGCGGCTAACTTGATCGCAGGAGACGAGAGTCTATCTGCTGCCCGCCGGGAGGCAGAGGAGGCTCTCCGAGTTGCCGGACGCCCCGTCCTCATGATCGTCGACGACCTGGACCGGCTGGCGCCGGAGGAACTCTTGCTCGTGTTCAAACTCATCCGTCTTACCGGACGGCTGCCTCACATTTACTACCTTGTCTCCTACGACGAAGACACTCTTCTCGACGCTCTAAGCCGTACCGGACTGGTCGGCAAAGAAGATGCTAGAAGAGCCGTCGACTACCTTGAAAAAATTGTCCAGGTTCGCCTCGATCTTCCGCCACTGCGGGAGCACCAAATATCTACTTGGGTCGACAGCGCGTTGAACGGGTTCGCAAAGCGGTTTCAAGTCAGCCTAGGTGCCGAGGACACCACCCGTTTCGGCCGCGCCTATCATGGCCACATTCGAGAGAGGCTCAACACTCCTCGATCCATCAAACGCTACTTCAGTCAGGTGGAAGCATTATTCGAGCCCGTGAAAAGCGAGGTAGACGCCGTCGACTTCCTGCTGATCACGTGGTTACGAACCGCCGAACCTCTCGTCTATGAACTCATCTCGGCCAGAAGGGCGGAGCTACTGGGAACTAGTTCGGCTTGGAATGTCCAGTCCATGCTTCAAAAAGAAGGGCCGGCACAAAAGAAGGAACTATGGCGCGAGCGGCTGGAAGCGGCCCGGGTGACTAAGGCGAACCTGGCTGGCGTCGCTGACGTTCTAAGCCAGCTTTTCCCACGGTTCGAGGACGCCTGGCAACAGATTACTCCGGACAGCCGATCACGTAGCGCAACTCCTGGGCGTGTGGCGCACCCTGACTACTTCGATCGTTTCTTCGCCTTCGGAGTTCCTCCTGAGGACATCCCGGACGCCGTGGTTGAACTAGCCTTCCACCAGATTGCTTCCCAATCTGAGGGTCCGGAGAGATGCCGCGTCGAGGCCGAGTTCGCTACGAAGACATCGATGATTGTCGGTAAGATCGAAAGCCTTGCCGACATTCATAAGGCAAATCTTCCATCGCTTCTTGGATGGTTCACACACAGATACCACGAATTGGACGATGAACTTTCGTTTATCACTCCCCGCCACCACGTTCGATGGGCAACGCAACGCATTTTTCTCAATCTAGAAAGTGCTGAGGCTCTGGCTGCAATCGAGGCAGCCTCGGAAGTGGACGAGGGCCTGTCCCTAGCGGCGAACTGGATGAACGCGGCATCCAAGGAAGAGCAATTCAATCAGACGGCAGCTTCGTCCCGGGCACCCGCCCGGGAACGGTTTGTCCAACTTATCAAAAAGGCCTTGGACGACCATCGCGATACGAGCCCATTGGAGATACCCGACCATATCTGGCATCTACTGTGGGAATGGCGCAGATTGGAGGAGGCAGAAGCTGGAAGGTGGCTCCGTTCAATCGTTGACGAGGGCACTTGGCCCGTCCTCGACGTCGTCGCCCGACTTGTCGGTGCGCAGGCTCCGTTGGGCGTGCCTAATCCTGTTTGGACCTTGGATGCCCTTGATGTTGAAGCAGTTGACGACCTGATTGGACTGGACTTCGCCTTCAACTCCCTAACTGCTGACTTAGATCGATGCGACGGGCCTCCCCCGGCGCCGCGCACGGTCATAGCGACACCAGAATCACGCCGAACCTTCGCATTAGCTGTCCTGCGGCAAGAGCGTGACCGGCGTGCGTTAGGTCCGTCAAACGGATGATCGATATGGCCAGCCTGCTTGACGAGCGGAATAGCGAAAGAGCAGGTCGGCCTCCGCTTCAAGCGTGATTGCAGTGTCACGTCTCTTGAACAAGGGGTATTCAGTCGCCAGCCCGCTTCGCTCGTACCCACAATTCGCTCGCCGGACTAAGGCTGGGAGCCCGCTTCAACTCCGGAGGGAGGAACAACAAGCCGGTAGTAGCCTTCAACTCAACCGGCGCAGAGTCTTTCTTCATTCAGCGGTCCCAAAGGCAGTAGCGATGGCCTCTATGTTCGCCGACGACCTCGTGGGCTTCGCCGTGCCTCAGTAACCGCGGATGGCGAGAGGCTCAATGCGCAGCGGCAGTCTGCCCGGCCATACAAGCACACCATTTCCTTCTCGGGAGTACTCCATGTCGAGGACATCCACCCTAGTAGTGGTTCCGTCACGGTGGGGCACCCGGTGGGTGCTTCGTTGGTGCCAGTGCCCGCAGAAAAGATGCGGCACGGCGAGCGTGTTGACAACCTCGCCGATGAGGAGGCGGGTTCTTTCCGCCTTTGAGCCCAGCTCGGCCCCGACTTCAAAATGGCTCTTAAGAGAGACTCCCGATGGTGCGTCGTGGGTGATGAGGATGTCCAATGGCCCGCCGGCTATGAGCGTTCTTGCTTCTTCCGGTGTGGGTTCCTCATCGGCCCACCAGTCTTTGCCTTCGGTCCGGTGCTCGTAGTCCACGCTGAAGGCCCCGCCTAGGGCGCCGACGACGAGGCCGTCGACCTGCGTGCGGCCACCCCGCGGCAACACGCGGATGTTGGAGCGCACGAACGCTGTCCCGTCCGCGTCGACGGGAAGTTCGTTAAGGGTCTTCCAGTTGTCGTGGTTCCCCCCGGAAACAACAAGGTTGGCCCCGAGGCCGACAAGGTATCTGTTCAGATTGTCCTCGTAGCGTCCGCGCTTCCGCCCGGGCCAGTCCAAGCCGAAGTCGCCGACGTGGAACATCGTGATTGCACCTTCGCGGGCCGCGGACCGGATTGCGGTCAGCGCCCACCCCGCGTTCCCGTGCCAGTCACCGAAAATTGCGATCGGTCTTGGATCCAACATTTAACCAGCATACGGACGCCGGTCTGGATTGCCTCAGGTGTGGCTAGGACAGCGCCTCTCAGGCATTGGGTTGCTTGGGGTCGCGGCGCCACGTTTAAGCCGGACAGGAGAATGGCGAAACCCAAGCGGCCCGATGTTCAACCGATGCGGTGGAAAGAACGTCTGGGTTGCATGGACGACGATGCCCCGGGGGGGCGATCTTCCTTGGGCTCGCGAGGAAACCGATGGGGCGACCCGGTGGGGGTTCTGCGACCACGGCATCATGACGGGCAGCGAATCGCAACTGATCACAGGACTCCGGGCTCGTCACGGAAATACGTGAAGAAGCTCGTCCCGGATGCTTGCGGGAAGGGCCGAGAAAGCCCGCCGCTGGCTGACAACCTGTGCGGTGCTCATCTCGGCCCTGATGCCCTTAGTGGTCAGAATTATTGACCACTACTGGCGTTAGTGACGCTCCACATCCGAAGGGTCGATTGGTTAGGAGGCCGGTCGGCCCTTCTACATCACATACTAAACGGCGTGCAGCTCCCGGCCAAGAGCAGGCGTGAGTTGAAGACCCAGGAAAACCCGAGTCGGCACGTCATCGTTGCCGCGGGATGAACCCCACGCCCAGACGAGCAAAAGGCTCGACGGGCCGCGTTACATGCTCTCCAGATCCCGGACATGGACCCAAATGCCCAGGCGGGAGAACTCAGCCGGGGTGCCGGACTTGATTCTGGCCAGCCACCGCCCCGTGGCGTTCGGCAGGACAGTGACAACCCATTCCTCCGCCAAGGGTTTCGGTTGGGTCCAGGGAGGCTTAGAGATTCCGAGTCGATCGCATTCGCGGCCAATGACCGCGGCAAGCAGGGTGTCCCACCGCAGGGATCCGGTGGAGCCCGGAGCTATCAGGAAATCCTCATGATTCGATGGTGACGTCTGACGGAAGTCGGCGATGGCGGTGACCATGGTCCGGAAGGCGAAATCAACGTCGCCGTTCGCCAACTCGCGACTGATGATCTCGGCAGTCCTCCGCGAGCTCAGCCGGTGTTCGTCCGTCATGGCCATGATCACACGATAACCAAGACCGACCCCCGTCCGCAGTATGGAGTCCCCATTTGTAGCCGCTGCGGTTGCGGCGCGGGATTAGCCAGGACTCCGGCATCTTTACAGCATTTCGCCCGATGAGGTCTCGGATTCCGGTGCCGGAGGCGCGACCTGAATGTGCCGGAGGTCATCCGTCGTCTCGTCGGTGAGGTTCTTTACGTCGCGTTCATAGTCCGCGTCGACGGTGGCCCGGATGCGATGCACGTTGTCCCTGGTCAGGAATGGCTTTTCCTCCACTGATCTTCCCTCCCTTCATCGGAATATGCCTCGTCTAATGATCCGAAGCTGCCCAGGGGCAAATGGTGGGGACCATCACTGTTGGTGAGATGGTCCAGGGGCCCGCGGGCCTGGACGGAATGTCGCGAATCCCTGAAGCCGCGGCAGCAAATATCCGGAGTCATTGGGACGAACATCCGGCCTGCCATTGCATGGTTATCCCGGCCGCCGGAGGTATCGACGACAGCGTCTTCCATGGCGACTAGCCTAGACCCGATCACTGGTGGGTTGCTTCCGGGCTCCCGCGGTCCGGCTTTGTTCCACCGAACGCCATCGCAGCTGATAGGTCAATTGTGCAAAGGTGCTTTGCACAATTGGCGACCGCTGTCGGGGTTCTCAGTGATGACATTGGTGTGTGGAGTTTTCCAATCAGCGAAGGCTGCCCTGCGGATGCCGTCCCTCGGGGGCGGGATGGCTACGACACTTCCACCGACCAACTGCTTCTCCACACGATCCAGCGCGAGGAAGCTTTCGGGGCCTTCCGTTCAACCTGTGTACCTGTGCCCGAACGTTCCCTGATCGACCATCTGCGCACCGACGCCTTTGACCGGATGCTCCGGCAGATGGCGACAAAGCTCACCACGGTAGGTGCCGAGGCCGTATGGCTCTGGCACGGATCACGCGTAAGGATCTCGTGGACAGCTTCAGACACTCCATCGGGCAGTACACCGCGGAGTATCGTGGTGCGCATGGAAGCCGTGACGAGGGAAATAAGCACCCGCGGGCTTCGAAGCCACCTGGCCGACGTGGTGGGACGGGTCAGCTACGGAGGTGAGCGAATCGGCGTGACCCGCAACGGCCGTTTGGTCGCCGTCGTGATCAGCGTCGGCGATGCCGAGGCGCTGGAGACGTACGAGACCGCCCAGGACACCGCCGCAGCCAAGGCTTGGGTTGAGGCCGGTCGGCCCTCGCGCCCGGCCGGTGAGCTAAGGAAGGAGCTTGGCATTTGAGCCAGCGAGCCTTCACACCGTACCGGGCGCTGACACCGCCAACGTCATTGAGGCAATGGCCGCATCGGGCAGACCGTCCAGGCCCGGAGTGAACGGCTGGCAGCGTTCATCCGGTGCGGCAATTTCAGCCGCCGCTGCCCTCACTTTGATGGGCGGATCCACTCCTGTCGCTGTTGGACCTTTTATACGCCTTTATACCTTTCATACCTTTTATATTCTTTATACTTCCGGGGCCCTTGACGGCGAGTGAAAGCAAGCCTCATGGACGATCGCCCGGGCGGAAACGATCCCGGGCCAATCGACAGGTGCGCCGCTAGGGGTTGCGCCGGTAACGCTTCTTTACGCCACGAGCCTGAGTGGTCGTTCGCCCAGCTGGACGGCGATTTCCTGCCCCCAGGATGCAGTGAGGCGGTCTTCTTCCATGCCGTCTCCGAAGACCACGAGTTGGTCGGAGGCCACGGTGATCCGCAAGGTCTCGCCCGCCTCCAGGGCACCTTCGGTCAGGGAGACTCCCGTGATCGGGGAGGGCCAGGCTTCGCGGACGAACCACGCGAGCCGGGGATCCGCCGGGGCGGGCAAGGTGCGTCCTCCGCGTTCGAGGGCGATGGACGCGCACCAGCCCGTGGCGCCCGTTCCGGTGGAGACGATCAGCCCGGAGGAGGACTGGCGTTCTGTCTGGCCGTCCGGGGTCGTGAGCCGGTACCGGGCCGATTGGTGCGAGGCGTGGCCGATGAAGATCTCGTTGAGTCCGGAGAGTTCCTGGCCGTCGTCGAGCCGTGCCGTCACGGTGGACAGTTCCTGGCAGGGCAGTTGCTTCACGGGGCCGGCCGGGGCGGCGTCCTGTATCAGTTTCGCTGCTGCGTCGGGGGTGTGCCGGACCAGGACACCCGGGATGATCCCCGGCTCCGGGTTGATTCCGATCACCGGCTGGCCGTTGAGGTATTTGGCCGTGTTGGCCACGAGCCCGTCCTGGCCGACGACGGCGATGATGTCCTCGGCGGTGAACAGGAAGCGGCTGAGGTCCGCCCGTTCAACGTCGGCGTGTCGCCATTCGGCGGGGACCGCGGTGCGGGTGGTTGCCAGGGCCGTAGTGGACCGGTCGTGGTGGTATTGGACTTCCTGGATGGTGCGGCCTCTGGTGCGGAGGAAGAATTCGGCTTGACCGCGGGTGGCGTGCCGGTCCAGGAGTTCCTGCAGTTCGGTGCGCCGGTGGACGATGACGAGGCGGGGGTTGGCCACGGCGGGAGCCTACTTCCCGGCCCGGCCGGTGGTGCCGGCCGCCGTCCCGGCCGCGGCGGGGACAGCGCTGCTTGCCGGGCTCTGGATTAGTCCGGCGAGGGCGCCGCTGAGCAGGTCGGGGGTGATGGTGAGGTTGCCGATGTTGGGCAGGGATCCGGCTGCCTCGCGCAGGGCCAGCGCGAGCAGGGTGGCTTGTTCCATGCCCCGGTAGACCTCCATGGTGGCTGCCTCGCGTGCGGCGTTTGCCTCGCCCACGAGGCGGATCTGGTTGGCTTCGGCGGAGGCGTTGATGCCTTGGCGTTCAGCGGAGGCCTGGGCCTGGATGAGGCTTGCGGCGGCCTTTTCCTCGGCTTCCCGCCGTGCGTTGGCGCCTTCCTGGGCGACGAGGTGTTCCCGGCGGGTGGCGAGTTCGATCTGGCTGGCCATTTCGTTTTCGGAGATGGTCCGTTCGCGCTCGACGGCGACGGCCCGGCGTTCGTACACGGCCCGGTCTGCTTCGGCCTGGAGCTGTTCGCGGACCGGCGTCTGGAGGGCCCGTTCGACGTCGGACTCCGGCCGGACCGCCAGGACCTGCACGCCGAGGATCTCGATGCCGGTGGACGCCAGCCGGGCGTCCACCCGGAGGGCGTCGGTCAGGACGGTGCGGAGCTGGCTGACGCCGCGCTCGAGAGCCTGGGCGAGGGTGGTGGTGGCGATCTGGTCGATGGCGTGGCTCTGGCACAACTGGCCGATGATCGTGGCGACCTGCTCCTTTCCGGTCGCCTGCACCGTGCCAGCTGAGGGGTCGGCGGGTTGGACGGCGAAGTCGAGCCGGGTGGACACGGCGACGGGGTCGATGAAGCGGTAGGTCACGTTGGCCTGGACGCTCACATCCTGGTGGTCGCGGGTGATGGCGTGGAAGAGCGTGGGCAGTTCCTGATCATCGACGGGAATCTCGCTGAGCACAGAGTTCACCGGCCGGTACCAGAACGCCTGGCCCACCCCCTGGTGCCTGACGGCGCCTTTTTGCAGGTGCACGACGTAGCCGGTGGGGCTGCCCAGGAAGTGGCTGATCCAGGGGTAGCGCGTGATGCTGGCCATGGGACTCTCCTAACCATTCAAAATGTTATCGTCAGTCTGACGATAACAAGACGATAGGCTCGCCTCCGAGTTATTGTCAAGGTGACGATAACTACCTAGGATGGGGTCATGCCTAAGTCCTACCCGGCGCCCGCCCGCTTCCCGGTGACCGTCGACGTCATCGCCCTTACCGTCTCCGAGGACGTCCTGAAGGTGCTGCTGATCACCCGTCTCATCAAGCCCTTCCGTGGCGCACTCGCCCTGCCGGGCGGGTTCGTGCTGGCCGGAGAGGACCTGCTGACGGCGGCGGGACGTGAACTGGCGGAGGAAACCGGTGTCGAGCAGATCCCGGGCCATCTAGAGCAACTGGGGAGTTATGGTCCGCAGGGGCGGGACCCGCGCGGGGACGTGCTCACCGTGGCGCACCTGCTCCTCGCACCCAACTTCCCCGTTTTGTCCGCCGGGAGCGACGCCGAACACGCCGCCTGGTACCCTGTGAGCCAGGTTCTGGATGGTGAATTTCAGCTCGCTTTCGACCACGAGCGCATCCTTGCCGACGCCCTGGAACGGGCGAAATCAAAGCTCGAGTACTCGCCCCTCGGGGCGGCGTTCTGTGGCGAGGAATTCACCATCGCCCAGCTCCGCGCCGTGTATGAAGCCGTATGGGGGACGCGCCTGGACCCCCGGAACTTCCACCGCAAAGCCACCGGAACCCCAGGTTTCCTCGAAAATACCGGAAGGATGACGACGGGCGATGCAAGCCGTCCGGCGACGCTCTACCGGGTGGCACCCGCAGCGCGTCCTTCGGTGGGTCAGCCAGTACGGGCCGTGCTCAATCCGCCACTAATGCGGCCTCCGGGTGACGCCGAGTTCAGTCTTCCTTGAACACTATCGAGCATTGTCGGCGGCAAGCCCAATGTGTCAGGACCGGAAGCTTCCCGTCACTAGAGCCTCGATGGCTTGACGACCTAAAACTAGCGTCGGGCACTTCAGGCTGGACGGAGCAATGGGAAATCAGCGTCTCGGCAACATCTCCAACACGGCCGAACAAACCGCCGATCCACGACCCCGATGAAGAGGGCCTTGGCGAAAAAGACCCAGAGGAAAGCCCGGACGGATTGATTTCCGGACGTGCTTACGCAAAAGGGCTGGAAGGACCCCTGCCAAAAAGGAGAGAGACGAGCCCTGGCGATCTCCCCTTTTCGAGATCGAGGCGTACTTCGGCTCGGGACGGCCCAAGGCGATCCCCCGCAGCAGCGCAGGTATGAATTGCCGCCGCGGATTCGTCTGGTCACGTCAGTCTACGGGCGCCGAAAAAGTCCTCTGCTATGACGTCGCCGTTGCGAAATGCGTGGGGAGATCGCCCAAGCCGGGCTCAGGGCGGAGGAAGCCTTGAGCGCAGGGATCCCGGAATGGCCGGCGGATTTGGGGACAAGGCCACGGACGGGCGGCCTTGGAACGTCGGGGGGACGAAGCGTCCATTGTGGCCAGCCGACCCGGACGGGTTGCGCCAAATGCAAGAACTCGCAGTGGCTGACTCCTGCCCGACAATCGGCGGGGACCTGACTAGTCCATGAATACGACGCCGTGTCTCTCAAGTCACGCCTGTGTGAAATGGCCACGAGGTCCTGCAGAGTCGCGTCAGTCGAGCAGGATGTGCGCGGATGGTACCGACTTCCTCGGCTTGAGGTAAGTTCCATTCAAGCGTTGTAGTTTCCGGGGCGTGCATCACCCGGGTGCCAGACCACGGGCGATGCACGTCTCAGAAGGCCACGGACAGTCCGCGGTTGACCGCTGTTGTCAGCGGGCTGCGGTGCCCTCTGTGTAGTCGTCGTCGCTTTGGACCCAGGAGAACAGCCTGCGGAGCTCGCGGCCGGTGGCCTCGATCGGGTGTGACTCGGCTTTCTTGCGCAGAGCTTCGAACTCCGGGGCGCCGGCGTCCTGGTCGTCGATGAAGCGCGTAGCGAATACGCCGTTCTTGATGTCGGCGAGAACGGCCTTCATGTTTTCCTTGACGTTCGGTGTGATGATGCGGGGGCCGGAGAGATAGTCGCCGTACTCGGCGGTGTCGGACACGCTCCAGCGCTGTTTCGCGATGCCGCCTTCGACCATCAGGTCAACGATCAGCTTGAGCTCGTGCAAGACCTCGAAGTAGGCGATTTCCGGCTTGTACCCGGCCTCGGTCAGGGTCTCGAAGCCATATTGGATCAGTTGGGCGGTTCCGCCGCAAAGTACTACTTGCTCGCCGAAGAGATCCGTTTCGGTCTCTTCGGCGAACGTGGTCTCAATGACTCCCGCGCGGGTGCCGCCGATTGCTTTGGCGTATGAAAGGGCCAGGTCACGGGCGTTGCCGGAGGCGTTTTGCTCGACTGCGATCAGGTCGGGCACACCGCGGCCCGCTTCGAATTCGCGGCGCACGATGTGTCCCGGGCCTTTTGGGGCGACCAGGGCGACGTCGACGTCGGATGGCGGCTGGATGTAGCCGTAGCGGATGTTGAAGCCATGAGCGAAGAACAGGGCATCGCCGGCCTTCAGGTTCGGAGCAATGTCATCTGCGTAGACGAAGCGTTGGACCTGGTCGGGGACGAGGATCATGATGACGTCCGCCTCGGCAGCGGCGTCGGCCACGGTGAGGACCCTCAGTCCTTCCGCTTCAGCCTTGGATTTGGATTTGGAGCTTTCTTTGAGGCCGACGCGGACGTCCACACCGGAGTCGCGAAGGTTCAAGGCGTGGGCGTGGCCTTGGGAACCGTAGCCGATGACGGCCACCTTGCGGCCGTGGATGATCGAGAGGTCGGTGTCCTCGTCGTAGAACAATTTGCTCATGGTCGGCTTCCTACTGTGATTGTGGTCGGGGCGGGTCTGGCCGCTGGCGGGTATGGAGTCGGAGTGACCGGATCCTTCGTGGCTGAGGTGTTTCGGTCGTATTCGCGTACGTAGTCGACGCAGAAACCGATGACGCGTTGTACCCAGATTTTGCCCATGTCCGTTGATGATTCGCTGAAGTCTCCGGTGACTCCGGTTGGGCAGATTTCGGAGAAGTCCCAGAAGATTTCTCCGGGCAGGTCGTTCGGGGGGATGAGGGCCTGGGTGTAGCTGGATGGTTGCCACCCTCCGAGCTTTGTCAGTGCGGGCGTGGGGAGGCGGTCGAGTCTGACTTCGTCGGGGAAGAGCTCCATCATGGCCGACATTTCCGGTTCTGCGCCGTGTCCGTAGACCTTGTCCGGGTTCTTGTAGGCGTCCCTCATGAGGGAATAGCCGAGACCCCACGGGTAGAGCCTTCCGACAGGCGTACCGAACCGGTCCCGGAGAATGTATGCCGCCTCCGCGGTGGCCCCGAGATTTCCGCCGTTGCCGTCCACCAACACGAGTCGTTTGAATCCGTGGCGGGCGAGTTCGGACCCGATGGAAACAACCACATCCGTCAACAATCCTTGAGGAAGGCTGATGGTGCCTGCGTAGCCTCGCAGGTTGTGTGAGTGGCCGTAGGGAATGGTCGGGGCAACAACGGCTCCTGTTGCGGAGGAGATTTGCCGTGCGACATAGTCGGCGATGAGAGCGTCTTCGTCCAACGGGAGGTGCGGACCGTGCTGTTCAATGGCTCCGATTGGCAGCAGGACCACAGGGTTTTCCTTGGCTGCTTCAGCTGCTTCGGTCCAGCTCATTGCCCCGAGCAGGCGAGGTCCATCCGGGCCGGGGCGTTCCGTGACCAGGCGGGAAGGCGATGGAGTCATTTGCCGTGCCCTTCCAGGAAGAAGCGGCGGTGTTCGAGGACGGGAACCACTCTTCGTACTTCCGCGAGCCGTTCTGCCGACAACAGGTGGGTAGCCAGTCCGGGCTGCGGTCCGGCGTCGGCCTTGACGACGCCGGCGGGGTCCACGATGACCGACCGGCCTACGCAGACGGGGCCGGTTTGTCCGGCAGCGGCTACGTAGACGGTGTTTTCGATTGCCCGCGCCCGGAGGAGGGTTGACCAGTGTTCTTCCTTCAGCGGCCCGGCAACCCAGGCCGCGGGTATCACGATCACTTCCGTACCGACGTCGACGAGCCTGCGGGCGGACTCAGGGAACCTGAGGTCGTAGCAGGTCATGAGCCCGAAGGTTGTGCCACCGATGGAGAAAGTGGTTGGTCCGTCCAGTTCCCCGGCCTGCACTGAATCGGACTCCCGGTAGCCGAAGGCGTCGTAGAGGTGGATCTTGCGGTAGGTACCCTGCAGCGCCCCGTCCGGATTCACTACCAGGACGGTGTTGTGGACCTTGCGTGTGGCGTGGATGCTTTCGGTCATGCCGGCGACCACCCACAGACGGTTGGTCCGGGCGGCCGCCTGAAGGAAGCGGGTGAATTCGCCGTCGAGGTCTTCGGAGAACGGGTAGAGATCCACTGAGGAATCGGGGTGGCTGTACATGGCGTTTTCCGGCAGGACAACGAGGTCGGATCCTTCGGACGCTGCTTCGGCGATGAGGGCCGCGATGTTTTTGCGGTTCTGGGCTTTGTCGGTGCCGGCGCTGAATTGCGCGACTGCTACTTTCGGGGACATGTTCATTCTTTCGGAAGAGGGGTTCGCTAGCGCAGGACTCGACGAAGGCCAACGAGCCGTTCCACTACGATCACGATGACGATGCTCAAGACGATCAGCATGGTCGAGACGGCGGCGAGGAGTGGGTCGGTCCTGGTTTGTACGTAGTCGAACATTGCGATGGGCAGCGTCTTGACCCTGCTGGACACCAGGAACAGGCTCACGACGGCCTCATCGAAGGTGAGCAGGAAGGCCAGGACAAATCCCGACAACACTCCGGGGAGTATCAGGGGCAGTGTCACCGTGCGAAAGACGACGGCGGGCGACGCTCCCAGCGTTTGGGCTGCTTCTTCGCACCGTGCGTCCATCGTCGTCAGGCTCAGCAAGGTAGTCCGGATAACGTAAGGGATGACCAGGCCTGCGTTGGCAAGAATCAGGCCCTGGTACGTTCCCTTGAGCCCCAGCGGACTGAAGACGAGCAACAGGCCGAGCCCGACGACGATCGCGGGGACGAGCAGTGGTGCCAGGAAGATGCTTTCAACCGCCTGGCGTCCGCGGAACTTGCCGCGTGACAGGGCCACCGCGGCCGGTATGGAAACCGCGGCCGAAAGGACGGATGAGCCCGTGGCGACCAAAACGCTGACTTGCAGGGCACTTGCGAAGCCTCCGCCGTTGGCGAACAGGGCCTGGTACCACTTCAGGCTCCATCTGCTGGGCGGAAATTGAAGGAAATCGTCGGCGGAGAACGAAATGATGACCGTGATGATGATGGGGGCCAGCAGAAACAGGAACAGCAGTGTGACACCGAGGCGGACAGGCCACCGGCCAAGGACACTTGTTGTCATGAGGAACGGCTCCAATCCAAGCGGTTCATGATGCGCTGGTAGCCCACCAGCACGCCGGCAAAGAGGGTCATGAGAATAAAGGAAATAGCGGCAGCCAGCGGCCAGTTCAATGAGTTCACAGCCTGATCGAAGATCTCGGTGGCCATGGTAAAGACCCTTCCCCCACCCACGAGCGCCGGGGTGACGAAGGAGCTGATAGTCAGGACGAAGACCAGCAGGCATCCCGTAAGGATCCCGGGCAAGGTGAGGGGCAGGACCACGCGGAAGAAGGTGCGGACAGGACTTCCTCCCAATGTCGCCGATGCCTCCATTGCGGTGTCGTTGAGCCTGGAAGAACCCGTGACAACGCTGAGGATCATGTAGGGCATGAGGATCTCAACCAGGGCGATGATGACACCTACCTCGTTGTTCGCGAGCTTGATTGGTTCGGAGATAACGCCGGTCCCCAAAAGTACTTCGTTGACGATGCCTTGGTCCCCGAGAATGGCCATCCAGCCGAAGGTACGGACCACTGCGCTGGTCAGAAGCGGAGCCAGGGCGAGCACCAGAAGGGCGCTCTTCCACCGGGATTGTGTGCGGAGAAGAAAGAGCGCAAGCGGGAATCCAAGGATGAAAGCCCCGGCCGTCACCGCGACACCAAGGTACAGGGTTCGTCCGATGAGGCCCAGGTTGAACGTGCTGTTGAAGAATCCGGCGTAGGAATCAAACGCGAAGCCGTCATGAATGATGCCCCCGGCCTCGGACTGATTGAAGGACATTCTCAGCAGCCAAGCGAGCGGGACCCCGAAGATGACACCGATGAGAAGCAGGCCGGGAGCGAGCTTCAAGGTTGTTGACCAGATTGGGGCCAGCCCGCGGGAGGCCCTACCCGGAGCGGCCACGACGGGCCGGTTCAGTTCCTTAGTAGACATGGTCTGCAGCCACTCCGAGGTGCGGGGACAGGACCCGGTTGGCGATCGTCACATCCGGGAGGGGAGTTCCTTCGTCCAGCTTGCGGATGAGGATGTTCTCTTTGGCATCGGATTCGAGCGCCTCGTCGATGATGATTTCGGCGTCCGATGCCGGGAGTGCGAGCACTCCGTTGTCGTCCGCGAGGATGATGTCGCCGGCGCAGACTGCCACGCCGCCGATGCTGACCGGGACGTTGACCCCGCCCTGGTTCACGCCAATAAGCTTTGTCGTGAGCACGCTTGTTCCCCGTGCGAAGACTGGGAGTCCGATACGGGCGACTTCGTTGAGATCAGTCATAACACCGTCAATAACGATGGCGGACCCTCCCGCGACTTTGACCGCATGGGCGACGACCTCCCCGACCGGCGCGTGCCTGCGGTCACCGCCTGTGGAAACGACCAGTACGTCGCCCGGTTCAAGGAGGGCTACTGCCCTGTGCATGAGGGACGAATCCAGCCCGGGGATCTGGACAGTTACTGCCCGTCCCAGAATCTTGCTGCCGGGAAGGTGCGACCGGATTTCGGGTTCCACGAAACCGCGTTCGTGGAAATGGCCAAGGGTCGGGTAACTGACTCGCGCCAATTTTGACTTCAGCTCCGGGGTGATCTGTGCGCCATTCGGGCGTTCGATGATTGGCATGGGGAATTCCTCGTTCTGTTCTCGGGGCCGTTGTCAGGCGGCGATGAAGTGGACGTTGTCGGTGGCTGCCGTCACTGCAGCCACCGAACCGACTGCGAGGGTCGGCGAACCGTCTGCCCGCATCTGAACCTTCAGGAGGTTTTGTCCGGTCTGGATTTCGTACTGGATGGTGTCGCCGAAATAGGTTGCCGAACGCACATCTCCCCTGATGCCGTCAGGAGAATCCGAGGCGCTGCGTGCCTTCAGCTGGTGCGGCCGGATCATCGCCGTGGAAGTGCCGGCGGGCTCTCCGGAGATACGGGGGACGCTGAGGTGGCCCGCTCCGGGCACCTCGATCAGATGCCGCCCGGCACTACTGGATACGCGGACTCTGTCGATCAGATTGGCTTGGCCCACGAACTCGGCGACGAAACGCGTGGCGGGGCGTTCAAAGATGTCGCTCGGCGTGCCGAACTGCTCTAGAACACCCTCGGACATGACGGCGATCTTGTCCGCCATGGTCAGCGCCTCGTCCTGGTCGTGGGTCACGAAAACCGAGGTGATGCCCATCTTGCGTTGAATGCTCCGGATCTCTGTGCGCATGGCGTCCCGGAGCTTGGCGTCAAGGTTGGACAAGGGCTCATCCATCAGGAAAAGCTGGGGATTTACGACAATTGCCCGGGCCAGCGCGACGCGCTGTTGCTGGCCGCCGGACAGCGCGGTCACCCTCCTGTCGGCCAGGTGACCCAACCTGACCAGGTCGAGCACGTTCTGCACTCGAAGCGCGATTTCCGTTTTCGGAACGTGTCGCATCTTCAGCCCGTAGGCCACGTTCGACTTCACGTCCAGGTGAGGAAACAGCGCGTAGTTTTGAAAGACCATGCCGATGGAGCGCTTGTGCACCGGCGTCTTGGTGATGTCTTTGCCCTGTACGTGAATGGAACCCGAGGTCGGCTCAATAAGCCCGGCAATCATGCGCAGGGTTGTTGTCTTGCCGCATCCGGACGGTCCAAGGAGAGCGAGGAAATCGCCCTCATCGACTTTGAGCGACACGCGGTCGACGGCGGCCACGGGGGTGTTCCTGTACTTCTTTGTCAGGGCACTGATGCTCAGGTAGCCCGCCCGGGTGTCAGGGTTTTCAGAAGTCATTACTTTGCCGCCACAACTTCGGTCTTGAGCCGGGTGGCCCAGGAATCGCGCTGCTTGACCACGACATCCCAGTCAAGAGGAATGACACGGGAGGATTTGGCGGGGTCAGCGGCCGGAATCTTCGCAAGGAGGTCGGCCGGGAGCTGGACCTTCGTGTTGGTCGGAGCATAGGCCATGAGTTTGGCGAAGCTGCCCTGAGCTTCGGTGCCAAGAGCGTAGTTGATGAAGGCAGCCGCGGCCTTGGGGTTAGGCGACCCTTTCACCTGGTTGAGGGTGTTGACCTGCAGGACGGTCCCTTCCTTGGGCAGGACAGCTTTCATGGCACCGTTGGATTGGTCGGCGAAGAGCTGCGATCGGGCATTCCAGCCCACCCCGTAGGACGCGCTCCCGTTCTGCACCATGGTGTACGGGTCAGGCTGCGGATTCCACGTCTCCACGCGGGACGAAAGTTTGGCCAGCTTGGCAATTCCCTGATCGACCGACTTCTTGTAGTCGCCGCCCTCCATCTGGGTGGTGATGACGGTGAGCCCCACCGTGCTGGTCAAATCAGGCGGTCCGATGATGGCGGTCTTGCCGTTGGCCGCCGGGTCTTCCCAGAGGGCGTTCCACGACTCGGGTGCGCTCTTCACGGCCTTGGTGTTATACATCAGCGCGACGCTGTCGAACGTGACGCCAGCGCCGAAGTCTCCATTGATGCGGGCCTTCGGATCGAGGTCTTTCAGGTTGGGAACGGCTGCGGGGTCCAGCGCCTGGAAGATCCCTTCGGCGTTGGCCGTGCGCGCGACCGCCAGATCCAAAAGCGATACATCGACGCTGGGATTGTTCTTATCGGCCCGAAGGGCCGCGAGTGATTCGGCGCTGGTGCGGGCCTGGACAAAGGAGATCTTCAGATTCGGGTGAAGCTTCTCAAATGGCTCCACGACGGACTTGACGTAGTTGTCCTGGAACACACCCGGATAGACGCTGAACACCAGCTCACCGGAAACATCGTCTCCGTTCGCCGGCTGGGTGGATGCAGATCCGCCGCAGGCCGTGAGAGCCAGGGCTGGCAGTGCGAGCAAGGCGGCGCCCTTGAAGAGACGCCATCTGGGTGAAGTCAATTTGTGCTCCTGTGGGTAAAAGTTGGGTTGACTGAAACTGCCCGAATTCGTGGAGTTTTGTGGAATTTATTGTCTAACTGTGGACACCTGCGTGTCAAGGGTTACATCCTTGTGTGACTTCGGCCATGCTCCAACGGATGCCCGTCACTGCCTCAAAGCGGCGGTCACTTCGCACTCACACCACGGAAATCAGGCGGTGACAAGGCGACGGCTTCATCTACGGATCCTGCACAGAGAGCCGGCATTCCCCATCGCCGCATTGCCGATTCCGACGCAAAAAGCGCCCATAATCCACACGAATCGGTCATTACTAGTCAAATCTGGGCGTTTCGGGCTTGCGGGACACACTTGCTGTGGACATACTGATTGACATGAACCCACGGAAACCCTCGGAAACGGGCAACAATGCTAGTTGCTGAAAGACATCGTCGGATCGTGTACAAGCTCCATGGCACCGGAGTAGTCAGCACAGAGGATCTGGCCCAGTCATTGTCTGTCTCCAACGAGACGATTCGACGGGATCTTGCCGTATTGGAAAAGCGTGGCCTGCTATCGCGCGTCCACGGGGGTGCGACATCTCCTCTTCCTCTGCCGCCTGGGGAGGAGCCACCATTTGCTGAACGCGCCAACGTGGCAAGCGAGGCGAAGGAAAGAATCGGCAAAGCCGCTGCCTTGCTGCTTGAGCCGGGGCAGTTCGTAGTCCTGGACGTCGGAACAACCGCGCTCAGCGTGGCGAGGGCAATTCCCAGCGATTTTCGCGGCACAGTAGCGACCAATTCACTCCTGGTGGCCATTGAACTATCGAACCATCCAAACTTGGTGGTCCACGTGGCCGGGGGCCGGCTGCGGGGCGGAGATATGGCGCTCTCCAACTCCAATGCCCAAAACTTTTTCAGAGACCTGCACCCGGACATCGCTTTCCTTGGATCCGGTGGAATCGACGCAGAGGCTGGACTAACCGACTACTACCTTGAAGAAGCAGCTGCCCGGAAAGTCATCATTCAAAATTCCGCTGTTTCGTATGTCTTGGCGGACTCATCAAAATTTGGACGGGTAGCACGTCACCGCGTCGCGGGACTCCAGGAGCTCACCGGGCTAATCACCGACTCCGAACCACCGGCCACTATCCGTGAAGCACTCGAAAAGAGCGGCGGCGTAACGATCATCGCGTAACTCTCTACACCCGACGTGCACGCGCTCCTTCTTCGCCGCGTCCCACCGCATGTCTTTGATCTGCACCGAGACCCCGAATATCTTGCGCAGCCGGTCGAGATGCTTCGCGATCGCCAGGGCATCGTCGCGGTCCAGCACCCCGTCGTCGTACCACGCCATGATGGCCGGGTCCCCGGCCACCAGGTGCGGATCATGGTGGGAGTTCTTCGTCTTGTTGGCATCCGACGATGCCAGGTAAACCATGAGCCACCCATGCGCGAACCGCGGGTGATGTTCGGAATCATCGGGTACATCAGCCCGTCAATCGCGTCATCGATCCGCATGGCCACGGAACGCAGGTGCTTCAGCGCTTCGCGGGCTCGGCCGGGAACTCGCTCGTGGCGTTAGCCTGCCGTGCAAGCTGGTTGATGTTGTTCGAGGAACGGGCCAACAAATCGTGAAGGGACATCAGTTCCGCAGCAATCGCACGGCGTTCCGTCGGCGAATCAGAATGCACCGACGGAACGCCGAAGAAACCGGGACCATCTCCCGCTCAGCCATGGCCACCATCGCCGCTTCCTCCTCAACGGTGACCCACACGTCACGGCGCTTCTTCGTCCCCGCCGGGGTGTTCTCACGGCGCCGCCGCGAGAGCCCGAAAGCCCGCCCCAATATTGACGGTCGTCAGACAATAGCCACTGCTCCGCCCCTGGACAATCAAGGGGCGCGATCTCCGACTGCGGAGTTGCACTAGCGGGTCACACACTGGACTTACACGCCGCCGGCGGCGCCAAACGCAGGCGAAGAAGCGCGACGGCGGAAATGAGGAACCACGCGATATTCGTGACCACAGAGGGCCATGCTTCGTGGAACGCGCCGTTGACAATGAAGGCGCAAGCGCCGAGTAGATTTGCCGTCTGGAAGCGTCTGCCGGCCTTCAACCAACCCATGGAAACGGTCAGGTGTGCACTGAGTATTGCAGCCGCTCCTGCCCAGCCGGCGACTTCCCACAGCAGTTCCACGGTGTCCTTTCAGAAGTGATCCCCAGCTGTTAGCGCTCGGAAGTATTGTCAAACTTGGATGGGTACAAAATGAACACAACGTTCGTTCACGCGGCCCGCCATGTCTCTCTTCGACATCCACGCCACGGTCCCGTATCCCGGCGCCTCGGGTGGATGCCCAACTGTTCCCCACCCCGCCTGAACAACCCGACCGAGTGAGAATCGGGCCCCTGGATTTCGGATCAAGAACCGCCGCAACTCCCAAGTGGTCAACTGCTGGGCCGTCTCACCAATCCACTGCGATGTACTTGGCCTCGGTGAACTCCAGCATGCCGTGGTGGGCGCCTTCGCGCCCCAGGCCCGATTGTTTGACGCCACCAAACGGTGCGGCCGGGTCGGATACCAGGCCGCGGTTGACGGCGACCATACCGCTTTCAAGTTTCTCGGCTACCCGCAGCCCGTTGGCTAGATCACCGCTGTACACGTAGGCGCTCAGCCCGTACTCTGTATCGTTGGCCGCGGCGATCGCGTCAGCGGTGTCCTCGAACGGGATCAGGGCGGCCACCGGCCCGAAGATCTCTTCGCTGACCAGCCGGGACTCGCGCGGAACGTTGGCGAGAACCGTTGGCAGGCAGTAGGAGCCGGCGCGTTCAGGAGCAGAGCCGCCGACCAGCAGCTGCGCGCCACGGTCGCACGCGTCGTCGATGAGGTCGATGACCTTGTTGACGCTCGGATGGTCCACGAGCGGGCCGCACTGGGTCTGGTCGTCGGTACCCGGCCCCACCACCAGGCTGGCGAACCGGTCTGCGATCATTCTGGCGAACCGGTCGTGCAACGACGAGTGCACGTAAATGCGGTTGGCTGCAGTGCAGGCCTGGCCGCCGTTGCGCATCTTGGCCACCATCACGCCCTCAAGTGCCTTGTCCAGATCGGCGTCGGCCAACACAATGAATGGCGCGTTGCCACCCAGCTCCATCGAGCATTTGATCACCTGGTCGGCGGCCTCGTGCAGCAACACCCTCCCGACCTCGGTAGATCCGGTGAAGGACAACTTGCGCACCCGAGGATCGTGCAGCAGTTTGTTGACCACCAGCGAGGTGCTGCTCGTAGTGATGACATTGACCACGCCGCCGGGTACCCCGGCTTCGGCCAGGATCTCGGCGATCGCATAGGCGGTCAGCGGGGTCGCGGTAGCCGGTTTGAGTACCGTCGTGCACCCGGCGGCCAGGGCGGGGGCGATCTTGCGGGTGGCCATGGCGGCTGGGAAGTTCCAGGGCGTCACCAGCAGGCATACACCGATCGGTTGGTGCTGCACAATGATCCGATTCGCTCCGGCGGGAGCCAGTGAAACCTCTCCGAGAATCCGAACCGCTTCCTCGGAATACCAGCGGAAGAACTCGGCCGCATAGCCGATCTCGCTACGGGCGTCGGCTATCGACTTGCCGTTCTCCAACGAGATCAGATACGCGAGTTCCTCAGCGCGCTCGGTCATCAGCTCGAACGCACGACGCAGGATCTCGGCGCGCTGCCGCGGCGGCACCGCCGACCAGGATTCCAGTACGCCCGCGGCGGCATCTACGGCGGAGGCGGCGTCCTCGGGAGACGCATCGGCAACGGTGGTGATCACCGTGTCGTCGGACGGATTGACCACGTCGATGCGCTTGGCCCGGCCGCCGGGCAGCCAGGAGCCACCGATGAAGAGGTCGTTGTGGTAAAGGGTTTCGGTGATGGCCAAAGGTTCTCCTAGTTCTTGTCGGGCCTGGAATCAGGCATCGTGCGGTCGCCCCGGAAAGCGTTCGTCATGATGGTGAGCATCGCGGCCTGATCGAGCTGTCGGGGGTTGTTGTCGACCAGCCGTTTGGCCAATAGCCCCTGCTCGGCGATCGCCGGCAGGTCTCCTTCCTTCACGCCAAGCTCGGCGATCGTCGGCACCGCGAGCCCATCGACGATGGCGTCTAGCGCTTCGATCGCCGACACGGCGTCAGTCCAGTAGTCAACACCGGAGGCAACGCCGAGCGAGGCGCCGATGGCGGCGAATTCACTGACCCGGGCCGGAAGGTTGTAGCGGGTCACGTACGGCAGCAGCGCGCCCACGCCGAATCCGTGTGGTGTGTGAGTGGCGGCCCCGATCGGGTACTGCAGGGCGTGTGCCGCCGACGTCCCACCAGTGCCTATCGCCACACCGCCGAGGAAGGACGCGAGCATCACGTCGCGGCGTGCATCGCCGTTCGACGGCTCCAGCTGGGCGGTCAACAGACTTCGCCCCATCAGCGAAAGCCCTTCCAAGGCAGCGGAATCGCTAAACATCGATTTCCCGATGAAGACCCGTTCCGAGCTAAGCTCTGCGGTCGGCGTGCGTCTCACAGCGGTGTACGACTCGACCAGGTGCACGACGGCATCGATTCCGGATGCGGCGGTGAGCGCCGCTGGGCACGAGTACGTTAGCTCGGGATCGCAAATAGCTGCTTGCGGCACAAGATGCGGGCTCGAGATGCCGACCTTCATGGCTCGATTCGGATCGGCGATGACGGCCACAGGCGTGGCCTCCGAACCCGTGCCCGCGGTCGTCGGGACGGCGATGACCGGCAGTATGGGACCAGGCACGGCGTTTTCTCCGTAGTAGTCGGAAGGCTGGCCGCCGTGGGACAGCAGTAGTGCCACGACCTTCGCCATGTCGATGCAGCTGCCGCCACCGAACCCGATCACCGCGTCGATCGGAGTATGGGCCAGACCAGCGACGCATTCGACCACCCCCGGCAGCGGAAGCTCGGGTTCCGTCCGGTCGAAAACGTGCACGGATACGCCAGCGGCGTTGAGGCTGACGGTAAGTTCGGCGAGTTCGGGCGATGTCCCAAGCCGGGCGTCCGTGCAGATCAGCGCATTGCGCCCGTAACCGGCCGTGATGGAGCCGAGCGCTCGGCGCTGGCCGGCACCGAACAAGACGGTTCGCGGTAGGCGCAACAGTCCGCAGGACGTTCCGGACGTATCGGGGCCGATACCCGCTCCGTGTGGAGAGTCTATGGTCGCGGTGAAGTTCATGTGGTGCCTTTCGTGTCAAAAGTTCAGCGGCAGCGTGCAGATCTCATCCCAGAGGGCACCGGGCAGCGCGATGCCCTCTGTAGCGGCGCGGTCGCGGCGGACATCCGAGGAATCCCCGGGAGCCCGAACGGGGTTAGCCGGATCGACCGGCGGCGATGTGCGCACGGCAGCCAGGTATTCAGAAACCGCATCCCCGAAACCGGCTTCGGCCACGATAAACACATCACCCTTATTGGACGGGTGGATCGAGTCGAGCGTGCCGACGACGTCGCGACCCAGTGCAGCCCCGGTGAGTGCAGTGACCAGCACCTCAAATGCAAGCCCTAAGCCATAGCCTTTGGCGCCGCCGAACGGGGCGATCGATCCACGCTTGGCGCGCTCGGCGTCGACGGTTTCCTCACCGTCCTCGTCGAGGGCCCAACCCGGTTCCAGCTGCGCTTTGCGGTTGGCGTGGTCGTGGATCTTGCCCATCGACACCAGTGAGGTGGCCATGTCGAACACCAGGGCCCGCGGTTGCGCCGGCACTCCGATCGCAATCGGGTTGGACCCGACCATTGCGATCCGCCCGCCGTAGGGGTGCATAAGCGCCTCGCTGGTGGTCATCGCGATACACACCTGGCCACGGTCCGCAATTTTTCGGGCATACCACGCCAGCATGCCCAGATGGTTGCACGAATGCACAGCAGCCGCCGCCACGCCCGCACTGTTCGAGCAACGCTCCGAAATTACTTCCAGGGCATGGACTCCCACCACGGGGCCGAGACCGTTCTGGCCGTCGACTGACGCCAGCGCATCCCCGCGCCAATTAATCCGTCCGGTGGCAACCGGGTCAGCGACCCGGTTGCGGATCCGGTCGATTACCCTCGGCAGGCGCAAGAGACCGTGGGACGGCAGCCCTCGGGCCTCCGCGTCGATGAGCAGATCGGCCTGCAGGTGTGCGTTCTCCGCGGGAACCCCCACCGCAAGCAGCGCCTGTACCGCGGCCTGCATCGCGTCGTCGAGACTGACCCGTACAGATTCAATTGCAATCAAGTTTCTCCTCGCCTTCCACTAGGAGGCCGGGACGAGGGGTTCTCCCGTCGCCCCGGCCTCTGCCACTTAGCTCAATCAAATGCCTTTACGGAGCCGACGCCTCGACCGTCTAAGATGCTCTTTCATGCGTGCTCGCGCTCCCTTGGCCTCGATGGCGCCATGACGGCAGAACGTTTATTGAGCGCCTCTTCGCCCGAGATTGGCTCCCGAGGTTACGGAATTCCGGCTCTTCCACCCTTGAACCGAACCTGTCACCTCACCGTCCCGCCGGATCCTCTCCGCTTAGCTGGGCGCTGAGCAAGGTGCCGCCCTCCCACCGGCTAGCGCCCTGCTGGTAGTAGGCACCCACGATCTCGTCTACGGAAAGCGCGGCAAGCTCATCCACCGGGGACTCGAATAGACGCAGCTCGGCATCAGCAGCCCACGGACGGCCGCTCTCCAGCTCGACCTCACTGTGTACGACGAGCTCGTCGAGGCTGTCGGGCCCACCCATTTCAATGGACCTGAGCAAGCGGCTGTGCAGCAATGGTCGACTAGTTACCGACGGGCCGCGGTCAACCTGCTCGCGCAAAGTGAATCGGGCCTCTGCCAGTCGATGGTCGGCGACGGCCAGGCTTGCGCCGAAGCGACCACCCGGCTCCACGCGCGGCGCCGGCCCAAACGGGAACGGTCGGGTCATGCGGACCGAACCAATCTTCTTCGGATACCCCATGTGAATGCCGCGACCGAGGGAGAAATCGCGGGTTACCCAAACGTAGGCGATCCGCGTGTAGAGAACCCCCCGATACCGTGCCTTGACTGCTAGCAAAGCCTCCCCGTACTGGGACCGGATCGGGTCGAGCAGTTCTTCCCCTCCTTCAGAGCAGGACTGGACATCGGTGAAGACCATTGCCACAAGACCGGGGTCGTCCTCATCCAAGGCCAACTGCTCGGGCAGCAAAGCACGAACATTGTCGGGATTTGTACGGTACTCTACAGTCGCCGCGGTGGCTGAGTAATACCAAGGCGGCGCGGGGATCAGACTCGCACGTCCCTTCGGAGAACGCGGAAATAGAAAGCCATTGGGCTCGGTCATGATGGGTTCCTCTTTCAGGTGGTGCGCTGCCGCTGTGTCAGGAGGGGCAGCGCAATCATGTTGTCAATTGCTTCGGCGGTCGGCGCTTACTCGCTGACCAGTTCCTTGGTCCGGCCTTGGGCGGCATTAAAAAGTGGTGTGTCGGGGGTTCCCGTGGTCCGCAGAGTGATGACGTTCTGGGCTTGGATGCGGACGTATTCGGCATGGCTCCGTTCAGAGAGGAATGCCACGTGGGGGGTCACGAGGATCTTGGGGTGGCCGATGAGTGGATGTCCCTGTGGTGCAGGCTCGGTTTCGAGGACGTCCAGGGCGGCACCCCGGAGGTGGCCGCTGTCGATGGCGTCCCGCAGGGCGGAGCTGTCGACAAGTTTTCCCCTGCTGACGTTGACCAGGACACTGCCGGGACGCATCGTGGCTAGTGCTTCGGCGTCGATGAGGTGGTGGGTGGCCTCGGTGAGTGGGACGTGGAGCGAGACGACTGTCGATGTGCTGAGAACCTCTTGGAGGCTCGTGCGCCGTATCCCGTCACGTTCGAGGCTGGCGGTGGTCTGGGCTGTTTCGGGCAGATATGGATCGTAGGCGATGACTTCGCCGAACAAAGGGCTGGCGATCGCGCCGACGCGGCTTCCGATTCTCCCGAGTCCGATGAGCCCGAGGCGCTGTTCGCTCAGCCGAGGAATAGCAGCCTCAGGCCGGGCCAGCCAGTCTCCCCGGGTGACATTGTCGTGGAAAAAGGGCAATTCCCGAACCATGCTGAGGGCCATAGCTAGGGCGTGGGTTGCGACTTCTTCAGCCGAGACTCCGGGAAGCGCGGTAACCCATATCCCTCGCTCTCGGGCCGCGTTGATGTCGACCTGGTCGGTGCCCATGGAGCAGAGGGAGATGATCTTCAGATCCGGCAGGGCGTCCATCATCGCGGCGGTCAGGCGGGCGTAGCTGATCAGGAGGGCTTCGGCTCCTTGGGCTCCTTGGATGATCTTTTCGGGGTCTTCGGTCGCGAGGTATTCGACCCGGTAGCCGTTCTCCTCGAGGAGGGCGACGCCCGCGGAGAATTCCATGTCCTCCAGGTCTGTGTAAACCGCCAGAGGGCGTGTATCAATGGACATGGCTGAGGAATCTCCTAGTGCGCTCGTGTTGGGGGTTGTCGAAGAATTCGTCGGGGGGCGCCGCTTCAACGATGACGCCCTCGTCGAAGAGGGTGACTTCGTCCGCCACCCGGCGTGCGAAGCTGACCTCGTGGGTCACGACGATCATCGTCATACCGTCGTGGGCGAGGTCTTCCATAACTTTGAGTACCTCGCCGACAAGCTCGGGATCGAGAGCCGAGGTCGGTTCGTCGAAGAGGAGGACGGCCGGGTTCATGACGAGCGCGCGGGCGATCGCGACGCGCTGCTGTTGCCCTCCCGAAAGCTCCGACGGGTAGTGCCCGGCACGGTGCTCGAGGCCTACGCGGTCGAGCATGGCCATCGCGAGTTCTTCGGCCTCCTTGTGGTGGACGGCCTTGACGGCAGTGAGGCTGAGCGCGACATTGCGCACCGCGCTCAGATGCGGGAAGAGGTTGAACCGTTGGAACACCGTCCCGATCGACTGCCGCTCGCGGGCGAGGACCCGTTCGGGCTGGGCGTGACCGCGGGCGTTGGGACCTCCGATGGGATTGCCATCCAGCAGGATGCTGCCGCTGTCTGCCGGCTCGAGCAGCGCCATGAGCCGGAGCATCGTCGATTTGCCCGAGCCGGACGGGCCGAGCACTGCTTTGACCTGCCCCCGGCCGATGCTGAAATCAACGCTCTTGAGCACGGACTGGCCGTGATAGGCCTTGGCCAGCTCTCGGACCTCGAGCAAAGGACCACGAGAAGTGGTGGCACTCATGCGTTCGCTCCTTTCTTGACGGTTTCCTCGACCGCGGGCTTGCCCACCCGTTCCTCAACCGCAGGCTTGCCCACCCGGGCGGGGGCCTTCCGCGACGTCCAGAGAAACTTCTTCTCGGCGGCACCCTGGATGAGGGTTAGGACCGAGACGATGATCAGGTAGTAGACGATGGCGACCGTGTAGTACTCGGCGTAGCGGAACGTGACGTTGACCGCAATTTGGGCCGTGGTGAGCAGTTCTTGGAGTGAGATCACGGAGGCCAGCGAGGATAGCTTTATGAGTCCGATGAACTCGTTTCCTGTCGGAGGGAGCGCGATGCGCACGACCTGCGGGAGGATGACCTTGGTCATCACCTTGGACGGGGACATCCCGAGAGCCCTTGCCGCAAGGTACTGCCCCTCATCGACGCTCAGGAGCGCCGAGCGGATGATTTCGGCCATGAACGCAGCCTCGACGATGCCGAGACCGACGAACGCCGCGAGGAACGGCGAGAACCACTCCTGGCGCAGTACCGGGAAGAGTTGCGGCAACGCATTCCAGATGATGAGCAGCACAAGGAGGGCCGGGATCGCCCGGAATAACCAGATGTACGCCGACGCGGCGGCTTGCGCCCACCGCTTGCCCGAGGTCTTCCCGAGGGCCAGCGTGAAGCCGATGAGCGTGGCGAGGATAAGGGAGAGCACCCCGACACCGACGGAAAGCAGGGCGCCCTTGGCGAAGTCGGGGCTTGTGAGCTGTTGGAGGAGTATTCCGACGTCGAATTCCATGGTATTTCTCCTTCTGGGCCAGCGTCAGCCGACGTCAACCATGGACTTGTCGAGCTTGTACTGCTCGGCGATCTTGGCAAGGGTCCCGTCCGCGCGCAGGGCCTTGATGGCCTCGGCTACGGGCGCCGTAAGCGTGTCGCCCTTGCGGGTGTACATGCCGGTATTGATGTCCTGCGGGTAGCCGCCGCGGACTGCCACGAGCTTGCCTTGGTTCTGTGACGCTATGTATGCGGCGTCAACGTCAGTTTCGACGAGCGCGTCCGCCCTGCCGTTGAGCACGGAGAGGACGCTCTCGGAAACCTTGGGGTACTCAAGGAGCTTGGGTGCGGCTTTGCCCAATGCCGCACAATCAGGTGCAAGAGACTTGACCCTCCCAGCATTCGCGGTTGAGGCCTGGGCGGTTACGGACAGTCCGCAAAGATCGGTGGGCTTCGTGAACTCATTCTGCTTGGCTGTGCTCGTGACGATCATGGGGCCGGTTTTCGTCACAGCAGCGGCGTCGAACGTGGCGAGGCGGGTCTCATTGATGTATAGGCCGCTGAGGAGGACATCGCAGCGCTTGCCTTGAAGGCCAGGCAGGAGGCCGTCGAACGCGCTCACCGCAAACTTAGCCTCAAGGCCCCAACGCTTGGCAAGGGCGCGCGAGACGTCGGCGTCAAAGCCAATGACGTCACCGCTCGAGCCGTTCTCGTAGTAGTCCATCGGTGGAGACTCCGGGTCTGTGCAGACTGTGAGCTTGCCCGCCTCGATCAGCCCGGAAGGAGCGGTTCCCCCGGACGAAACCGATGACGCCGTGGACGGGCCAGAACACCCAGCTAGGGCAATGAGGGTCGCGGCAGCTGCACCCGCGACGACGGAAAGAGGTAAACGCATTGTGGACTCCAATTGAGGGGGCTCGAACAGCGAGCCGAGAACGTTGGGCCGAAGTGGCGATAATCACACGATAGCGGGACCAACCCACTCGAGCAAGCAGTTTTCCAGTATTTATGTTTATAAACTGCATATATGACTCCAAAATGAGGACTAAGGATCAAAATCATCACTGATTGGTGCCATCCAATGCAGTCCTGCATATACTGGGTAAGAACCAAAGGAGGACCGTGACTAACGAGACCATCGACGAGGGCATTTTCCTTGCACTTCAGCAGGACGGCCGCGCTTCTTTCAGCGACCTTGCCCGGCGGCTGGGTATCCCGCGGGCGGTGGTTGCCGCCAGATTCGGAGAGCTGACCGCCTTCGGTGGCCTCAGGATCGCAGCCGCCGTGCACCCTCGCGTGCTTGGGTTCGATGCAATGGCCCGGCTCGCCGTCGAAACTTCACTCCCCACAGCGGAAGTAGCCGCGCCAATCAAGGACATGGGCGGCTGTCACTTCCTGTCCCTCGCGACCGGCCGCGCCGGCATAGTCGCAGAGTTCACACTTCCTTCCATCGCGGACCTCTACGAACGGATCGATCAGATCCGACGACTGCCAGGGGTCGAAAGAGTCGACACCCATATTTACCGCGAAATTGCCAAGAGCCAGCTCATCAGCACCGCTCCCCCCGCACCAGGCATCACGATCGATCAGACGGACCTCGGACTCATCGCGATCCTCCAGGAGGACGGCCGAGCCGGATTCAACGCGCTCGGAAACGCTGTCGGGCTTTCAACCAACGGTGCGCGTACCCGCGTCATGCGCCTGATCAGCTCGAACGTCATTCGCATCGCTGCCACCAGGCTGCGCACCGGCTCCCTCGCGGTAGGGTTCGGAATCAGGACATCCGGGCTACACGACGACGCTGTCGCCTTCTTCTCAGCACTTCCGGGAGCCGAATTCGTCGCCACATGCATCGGACGGTACGACTTCATAGCCACCGTCGTACTCGAAACAGCCTCCCAGTCGCTCAACGTGCGCGACGACGCTTTGCGCCTCCCGTCCGTGCGCTCGGTCGATTCGTGGGTGCACACATCCATCATCCATGAGCGCTACGAGCGCACCTTCGAGCCCCAGACCCAGAGTGATACCACTCTGACCGACGGCCAGCACGCATGACCAAACCCGGACGATCAACCCTCCGCCGCGCTGCCACCTGGCCATCCTCTCCGCCGTTCTTGGCCCCTCGCTGGGAGCCATCCGTGCCAGTCTGAGGTGGATGCCGTCCCATCCCTTGCTTGCCCAGTTCGGCAGGACCGACCAGGGAACGCCGTCGGGGGCGTACACATCCAGTCGTACCTGTCACCCGCCCTGTTGCCATCCGCAACGTCCCGGTTACTTGCGTCTTTCGTGTGTCTCCCCGTAGGGGACATCTCCGCTGACAGTGACGGTGTAGCTGGTGTAGCTGTGCTGGGTGACGAGGATTCCGTGGCGGTACTCCTTCATGGCGTGTTCGCGGGCGATCTCGACTGCGGTGTTCAAGTCATTTTCGATGCTGTCCGGGTCGTGTGCACTGATTTCCAGGACGAGGTCCGAGTGGTGCTTGATCATGAGGTCTCTTTCTCTGCGGTTGTCGGGTTCACCGTGGGCAAAATCTGCCGTTTCGGCGAAGCGCGAGCCGGCTCAACGTGGTCATTTGTGGCACTCCGCCCGTCCCACGGTCCCGCAATCGACGTCAACCGTCGCCCTCACGGTTGCGGTTGGGAAGTCAGGGCGGAAGCCGCCAGAGATAGGTCGCTGGCCGAGTCCGTATGGAAGGTAGCGCAACCATATGGAACACCGGCTGATTTCAGACGACTCAATTTGGCAGGCCCCACGTTTTGTGTCTTCCATGTCGCCGCATGGTTATGGAATTCGATTTCGGAAGCGAGAAGCGGTGAGCCCTTTCAGGGCCAGCGCGACGAGCCTGCGGTTCGCATTCGCCCTGAGACGGCTTTGCGGGTGAGCGGCGAGGGAAAGAAGGAACAACGGTGCAACCCTGAGGAGGCGCCCGGGTGGCGTGCCAGACGGCGGCTGACCAGGGAGGCCATGGTGTCTCCCTTGGTCAGCACGCTGTCCAGCTCGAAGAGGGTGATGTCAACCATCACTCTCGTCACGGATTCGTCTATTGCAGGATGGCGTCTGCTTCGATTTCGACCAGTAAGTCGTCGGCGGCGAGGGCGCCGACCTCAACCACAGCTGTCACGGGACGGATGTCGCCGAAGATTTGACCGTGGACGGCGCCGACGGCGTCGAAGTCTTCGATGTTGGTCAGATAGATCCTGGTACGGACGACGTCCGCGAACGAGCCGCCGGCCTCGATGAGGGCGGTTTCGATGCGGTCGAAGATTTCGCGGGCCTGGGCGGCAGCGTCGTTTCCGCCGACTGCTCCGTTGCTGGAGCCCGCGGTGGTTCCGGCTACGACGATCTGGTTTCCGACGCGGACTGCGCGGGAGTAGCCGAGGATTGGTTCGCGGGCGGATCCGGACGAGATGTTCTGGCGCTGGTTCATGCTTTCTCCTGATTGAGGGTTTGCCCGGCGGGCGCCGGACATGGTCCAGCCGTGCCCCCACGAGTGGGGCACGGCGCCGGCGAGGGCCGGTGGCTAGTTGGCGAGGCCGATGGTGACGGCGCCGTCGTTCCAGTTGATCTGGCTGAGGAGGCTGGACGGGACGCGGAAAACCCGGCCGGGTGCTGCGGGCCACCAAAGCCGCTTTCGGGCAATGACGGTGCCGTTTTGGCGCAGGACTACTTCGGGGAACGGGACGTACGTATCGCTCCAGAGCAGAAGCCGACGGCGGGGCGGTGCGGGGTCGTGCTGGCGCAGAAGGGCTGGCGCCACCCACCTGAACGGGGCATCGGCCGTGAGACTTAGCGGTGCGCCGGCTGGCCGGTCGCCCCTGAGGTAGTTGACGACGTGCTCGGCTACGGCCGCGCCGTCGAGGGCCGCGACGTCGGCGGTATCCACCGGGTGCAGCATGTTGCCGATGGCAAAGATGCCGGGTTTGTTGGTCCGCAGTGCCGCGTCCACGACGGGTGATTTGCTGACCGGGTCGATGTCGACGCCGGCCGCCCGGGCGAGTTCGTTGTCCGGGATCCAGTCGCCGGTGAGGATGACGGTGTCGCAGTCGACGATCCGTCGTTCGCCGGTGTCGATGTTCTCGATCTCCACACCTTGGACGTTCGGTTTTCCGATGATCCGTGTGACCCTTGTTCGTGTGGCCACTTTGGTGCCGAAGAACAGCTTCCCCGGTCCGCTGAATAGCCGGTAGGCGTCGGCCTTCGGGTATTCGGTGGTCATCAATACCGTCTTGCACTTGACGTGCTTGAGGCTCATGGCAGCTGACCAGCTGACCAGTTCGGCACCGACGATGACAGCCCGTTGGCCGACCTTGCCGTGCTTAAGGTGGACGATGTTCTGCAGGTGCCCGGTGGTGTAAATGCCCTTGCCACGGTCCCCTGGAATGAGCCGGGCGGGGCGGGGCCGTTCCCTGGCGCCGGTGGCGAGAATGACTACCTTCGCATCGACCCGCACCCGGCCGTCAGGCATCGTGACGTTGACGGACCGCTCACCTGCCCAGTCCGTGACCGTGGCGTTGGTGAGGATCTTCGCGCCGGCGGCGGTGGCCTGCTCCCGCAGGATCCGGGCGTATTTGGGGCCGTCGATGAACTTGCCCATGTCACGGATTCCGTAGCCAGGGTGGTCGCTGTGCCGCGGGATGCCGCCAGCGACACCTTCCCGTTCAAGGACGAGGACTTCGCCGCTCACCCGCGGAGCCAGTTCGGCTGCAGCCCGCAGCCCGGACGGTCCGGCGCCGATGATCAGGACGGTCGGGGTCAGGACCGTTCCGTTGGTGCTCACTTGGTGACCTCCATGCTGGCAACCTTTGCCTTCGGGTTAACGGGGACATTGGCGCTCTTGCCGCGGGATTCGAGCAGCTCGGTTACTTCCGCGCCGCAGAAGAAGCCCTGACACCGGCCGTTCTGGGCGCGGGTCCGGCGACGGAGTCCGTCCAGTGTGCACGGCGGGATCGGGGAACTGAAGGCGTCGCGGATTTCACCGGCGGTGACACGTTCGCAGAAGCACACGATCTTCCCGTACGCAGGATCTTCCGCGATCCTCGCTGCGTCCTGATAGGGGCGGATGAAAGCTTCGCCGATGTTGGGCATGTGCGGTGGTTCGGGCAAGTTGTCCCGCTCCACCAGCTGGATGGCGCCTGATGCCCTGAGGAGTTCGTCGACGTACTCGGCAACGGCGATGCCGGAGGTCAGGCCGGTGGATCGGATGCCGCCGGCGATCACGTACCGCTGTTCGGTGTCGACTTCGATGAGGTAGTCGGGGTAATCGCTGGCTGCGCGAAGTCCGGCGTAGGTGGCCGTCACTTCTTCTTCGAGGAGTTTGGGCATGATCTTTTCCCCCTTGCCCTTCAGGAAGGCGAAGCCGCGCTCGGACGTTCCCGTGTCGGTGCGGTCCTTGAGGTCCTCGGCTGTGGGGCCCAGCATCACGTTGCCGTAAATCGTGGGGCTAACCAGCACACCCTTGCCCAATGCCGTTGGCACCGGGAGCACGATCTTGTCCACGAGGGGCCGTGCCTGCTTGTCGTACACCAGCAGCTCGCCGCGTCGGGGGGTCAGGTGGATGCGGTCGTAGCCGAAGAGCTGGTCGATCGTGTCCCCGCCCAGTCCGGCGGCGTTGATGACCCAGCGGGCGCTGATCCGGTCGATGCTTGTGTAAAGGTGCGTGACGCCGTCGACCCGCTCGATGCTCACGACGCGGCGTCGGAGCAGGAGCTCCGTTCCGCGCTGGACGGCGTCGGTGGCCAGGGCAAGGTTGGTAGTCCAGGTGCAGATGATGGACTCGTCCGGGACGGAGAGCCCGGCCAGGGCGCCCTCGCCCAGGTGAGGCAGAATCCGGTAGATTTCCGCCGCGTCGATGATCTCGGTCTTGGCGTATCCGTTTTGCTCGGCCTTTACCTTCAGTCCGGGCAGGGCGTCGCGCTGCTCGTCGTCCCACGCCACAAGGATGGCGCCGGTGTGTTCGACCGGAATTCCTGTCTGCTTGGCGTAGTCGGAGAGCAAGTGGTACCCCTCGTGCACCATCCTCGACTCAAGGGTTCCGGGCTTTGCGTCGAATCCTGTGTGCAGGATCGCGGTGTTGGCCTTGCTCGTCCCGTCCCCCACGTCTTCGCGTGCGTCGAGGAGCGCGACGCTGAGCCGGTACCCGGCCAGCTTCCGTGCGATTGCTGAGCCCACGATGCCGGCGCCGATCACGGCGACATCGTAGGTTTTGCTGTGGGTGTTGCTCATATGGGTGTTCTCCTTCGTCACCGGGTTGCCTCGACGGCGGTTGCCCACCGCGCGCGGAACTCGGCTGCTTGGTCTGCCGACCACTTCGGTTCATAGACAGTGCTGGGGCTCCAGGGAACGACGGCGTCCTGGAGCGGGAGGGATGGTTCAAGGGCCACTCTGGCCAGGGCTGCCGCGCCCAATGGCGTGGCGTGCTGGGAGGGGTACACGTCGATTTCCATCTGCATGAGATCGGCGACTGCCTGCATCAGAACACGGCTTTGCGTCAGCCCGCCGTCGGCCCGCAGCCGCTGGAGTGGCTGGCCGATGTCTGAAGCGACGAGGGAGCCCAGCTCGGCGACTTGCGCGGCGATACCCTGCAGGACAGCGAGCACGATGTGTTCCGGCCCGGTGGACAGGGTCATTCCCGTGAGGGAGGCTTTGGCTTCCGGGCTCCACCATGGGGCGGCCAGGCCGGCGAAAGCAGGGACGCTGAGCACGCCGCCGGAGTCGGTGGCGGCTACGACGTCGAGCTCTGAGGCTGACTTGATGAAGCCCATTCCTTGGAGCCACCTGACGGCCGACGCTGCGGTGTACACCTGCCCGTCAAAGCAGTAGGTGGGTTTGTCTTTGACAGTCCAGGCGACCGACGCGGCGAGCCCGGCCGTCGAGCGTGTTGCCGACGTTCCGGTGTTCGCCAGCAGGAACGCCCCCGTGCCGAAGGTGCACTTCGCTTCGCCGGCTTCGAGGCAATTCTCGGCCAGGAGGGCCGCCTGCTGATCCACAATGAGACCGCCGACGGCCATCATCCCGCCGAAGGCACTCGTTGAGCCTGCGATCGCGTCGGACGGCAGAATCCTGGGGAGCTTTTCGTCGCCGAGTTCGAACAAATCCAGCAGTTCATGATCCCATTCCGTACTGTCCAGACTGGTCGTGAGGGACCGGCTGGCTGTGCTGACGTCGGTGACGAATTCCCCGGTCAGCTGGTGGATAAGCCAGCTGTCGGAGGTGGTCACCACACCGTCCCGGGTGACGTTCTTCCGGATCCAGGCCTGTTTGGGGGCAGAGAAGTACGGGTCGAGGACGAGTCCGGTGCGGCTTGCGAATTCGTCCCGATGGTCAGCGAGGCCGGCGCAGATGCTTTCGGCGCGCCGATCCTGCCACACGATCATGTTGGATAGGGGCTTGCCCGTCGCCGGGTCCCAAGCCAGGACGGTTTCGCCTTGGTTGGCGATGGTGACGATATCGATCAAAGCACCGGACTGCGCGACGGCAGCCCTTCCGGTTTCGAGGACGGAATCGAGCAGTTCCTGTGGGTCCTGCTCGACGCCGCTGCCGGGCAGGTAGTGCGGCCGGACTGCTTGTTCGGCCAGGCCTTGGATTTTGCCGCCGCCGTCGACGACGACGGCTTTGGTTCCGGACGTGCCCTGGTCGATGGATAGAACGGTGGTCACTTGCGATGGGCCCTTTCGGAATGTTTGACGTCGGCGTCCAGCTCGGCATCGATCGAGTGCAGATCGGGCATGGCGAGTCCGGACGGACCGCCCCGGCGGATCAGCAGGAAGACCAGGTAGACAGCACCGATGGCCACCATGATGGCCACGTACAGCCAAGAGTTGATGAAGGATGCATCCCTGAAAACAGACAGCATGAAGATCAACCACACGGCGGCGAGGATGATGACTGGTACCTCGAACTTGCCCAAGGTGAATCCCTTGCTCGAGGGAAGGCTCTTGCGCTTGACGATATACAGAAGGACCGTAGCCGCATAGATGACCGCGGGCAGCAGGGTCGCGGCACCGAAGAGGCTGAAAAGCGCGTCGGTCTGGAAGGCGAAGAGGCCCAGGATCAGCTCACCAAGAACAAACATGAGCCCGGTTGCCGCCGTCGGGGTCCCGAAACGCGGTGACACCTTGCGCCACACCGCGTGGCCCGGGAAGCGGTCGTCGCGGGACATGGCCCACACGAGCCGGACTCCGGTCATGAGGATCACCATGCCGCAGGCAAAGATTGCGACGACGACCATCACCAGCAGCGCGGTGCCTACGACCGGTCCGAGAACACGGTTGATGACGTCGGCAACGGGAGTTCCGGACCCTGCCAGGGTTGCGGGATCGCCGGCCAGCATGGTGATCGCCAGGAGGAAGAGGAAGCCCAGGATGCCGGAAGCGAGCACGGCTTGCCACATGGCGCGGGGCACCACCCTGGCAGGGTCCTTGGTTTCTTCGGCGAGGTTGGCGGCGGATTCGAATCCCACGATCGTGAACGCGCCCAGCAAAGTCCCCATCATCCAAGGCCCTACGTGGAGCAAGGACCCGACACTGAAGTAATCCTGCGCCGGGAGGGAACCCGTGGAGAACAGATTGCCCACGTTCAGTTCCTTGGCCACTGCGCCGACGACGATGAGCAGCACGACAAGCATGATCATGCCGATGAGTTCGGCCGAGACGGCGAAGTTGTTCACCCTCTCTGTCCACCGCGTGGAAAACGCAACCAACACGGCCTGCAGGGCCAGCACAATGCTGGTGATCAGCCAGGCGTTCGCAGGGGTTCCCTCGTAGCCGAGGAGAACAGGCAGGACCGTTGACGCGATGGTGTAGTCGACCGCGACCACCACGATTGCGAGGAACGTGAAGGAGATCCAGCCCATGATCCAACCCAGCACCGGGTTGGCCAAGCGCGACATCCACTGGTACGAGTAGCCGGTCACCGGGATGCGGGCGGCCAACGAACCGAAGATCAGCGCGACCATGAGTTGACCGACCGTGACGATCGGCCAGGTCCAGATACCCGCCGGCCCGGAGCTGTTGAGGACCGCGCCATAGGTAGTGAAAATACCCGTGGCTATGGAAACGAACGCGAAAGCGACAGCAAAAGAGGCGAATTTGCCCGTTCCGCGCTTCATTTCCTGCTTGTAGCCGTACTCTTCCACGTCTGTATCCGTGCCCGGCACGATACTGCCTGCCGCTAAGGGGTTGTGTGTCATTGGAGCGAATGTCCTTCGATGAGTGCCCGCCGGAGCGTCGTTGCTGGGTCAGGCCGGGCGCGGGGTGTTGGTTCGTTGGAAATTGGTTGTTCCGTGGTGCCTCATGTTCATGGCGACATGACAGCGGCCGGGTACGGCCTACGGGGCGGGGGACCCACGTGCATTGGAATCGCATCCATCCGTTCTGTGGATTTATGCGGATTCATAAGGAAAAGTATGGATCTGCGAGACCCGTGCGTCAAGGGGTAATTGTTGCGGGCGTCGCAATCGCTCAGCTTTTCCTTAGTTTTATGCGGATCTGTGGCAAAAATCGACCACACACATGTCCACATAATTCCACGATTGCCTCCTCGAAATCCGAACGAAGAGCGCAAGCGAGCGACCCTTGGAGGCTTACTTCTTCCCGGGCGGAGGGTCTTGGGTGAGGCCTAACATTTGCTCGGCTTAAACACAGATACCCCGCACTTTCGTACGGGGCATCTTCATGTGCAGTCGGAGCGGGCCCGGATCGGCCGGATTCGAGTGGCCGCGGGGTCGGCCGGAACTATTCGGAGAACTCCCCCGGGCTGCCGCCCTGGAAGACTTCAAGTCCTGCGTCTTTCAGAGCCTTGATGCGGGCACTACTGGCCTTGCTATCGGTGACTACCCCTCGAATTTCGTCCAGGTCGCAGACATGTCGGACAGCAACGCGTCCCAGCTTGTCGCCGACAGCCAGGACGTAGGTCTTCGCGGACTTTTCAATCATCAGTTGCTTGATTGCCACGTCCTCAGATGAATAGTCGGTGAGGCCTGCCCGGACATCCAGTCCTCCGGCGCCCAGGAATGCCCAGTTAGCGTTGAAGCTTCGGACCTGGGCAAGGGCGTCCGGGCCGTATGTTGTCATCTCCCCAGCGCGCACACGACCGCCAAGCACATACAGTTCGACCTGCGGACGGTCACTGAGGATGGATCCCACCACCAGGCTATTAGTGATGACGATTCCGTGGAACGTTGGGGAGAGTGCCCTCGCCGCGGCTTCCACCGTTGTGCCGACATCGAGAAAGATCGTGTCGGCATCCTCGACCAGCGCAGCAGCTGCCGCTCCGATCTCTTCCTTCTCCCGCGGGTTTTCCATAGAGCGATTTGCCCTGTCGGGTTCGCTATCTGTCACTTTGACGGGAGGCATGGCCCCGCCGTGGATGCGTTTGAGCTCCCCGGAGCGCTCCAGGGCCATGAGGTCCCTGCGCACGGTTTCTCCGGACACAGACATCATGGATGCAATGTCGGCGGGCCTCAGGAATTCCCCTTCGCTCACGAGTTCAAGGATTCTTCGGCGCCTGACCTCGGGCGGCTCCTTCATTGGACTAACCATCGCCTTCAGCGCCCTCTACTCATTGGGTCCTGCCCGGCTTCGCCGGTGCACCGGTGCATCGGCTGGGGCCAGCTTTGGCTTAGCCAAAGCTGTTATTCAGGATGCATTTCTGTGTGCATCATACGAATTTGCAACAATTTCCACAACATGCCAACCGGACGCTTCCGAGGAGTATCAACCGCGGCCCACTCCCACGTCGGTCCTCCGGACGGCACGTGCGACAGGGTGGTAGTGAGGCGACCGTTCCAGTCAAGACTGGTTTCCTTGGCAGATTCACTTGTCGCCTCGCTCCGCTGCGTTCCTTCCCCTTCCCCAAGGTGGATGGGCTTTCATCCACCTTCGCAGGGCAAGGGCCAGGCGAAAAAGCTCCTCCGATGCGTAATGCTGGGCATCCCAGGAGGCGTAGAGAACGATGGTCACGGGCATGGCACCCGCGAAGGCCGGCACTGCTCGGAGATTGAATCGGACTGGTTCGGTCACAAGAGCAAATCCATGCCCGTTTGCGGCCAGGGCCTGCGCGATGGTTCCAGTAGATGCCTCCCTCACCAACGGGGTGGGGGCGAATTCAGCCATGGCACTCGTGACCGCTATCTGAACCCCGCTGCGCGGCACGATGATCCAGTCGTCTTTCAGTCGCTCAAGGTCGCCCCGCGAGTAATCGGGAAAAGGGCTTCCACTGGTAAACGGGGCTTGGACCATGATGGGTATCGTGGCAACGGCGAGCTGGCTCCGATGGCTCGGCGGCACCAGGGAACTCACAGCCATATCCACTTCGCGATCGAGCAGTTCGTCCACGCCGCTCGCCGGAAGCACTTCCAAATCCACAATCGGCGGATTGGTGTCGGCCATGAAAGGCGCCAGGACATCCTGGGCAGTCGAGTGAGGGCACGCAATCCGGAACGCGGATCGTCCATGGAATCTTGACTGCATTATCGCTTCGGCTCGCTCGAAGCGGGAAAGCACGTCGTCGCCGAGCTCGAGCAAGGTCTGACCCGCGGAGGTCGTCGCCATCCCTGTCGGAGTGCGGTGGAACAGCCGCACGGCCAGCTCGGCCTCCAGTCGGCTGATCTGTTTGGACAGCGCCGGTTGGGTGACGGACATCGCGGCAGCGGCTGCACTGACTGATCCAAGCCGGGCGACGGTGTTGAAGCACTCCAGAGCCCTCCGATCCATTCCTGAAGGTTATAGGAGGGGCGACAAAAAGTCATTAGACAGTTTGGTGGCTCAGGGCGAGGATTGATCTCAACCCAAAAATCACACTTCCGGTCACAAATGCAGAATATCTGTCGGAAGTCATCAAACAATCCTCAGGACGGTGACAAGGGTGGCACTAGAACTTCCCTCCGGACGGCGCATGGCCGTCAACATCGGGGTCGACTTTGATGCACACGCAACATGGATGGGAACATTCGGGCAGACGAGCCCCGGTTACCTCTCGCGTGGCGAATACGATGCGCTCGTTGGCCTTCCGCGGCTGCTCCAGGCGCTTCGCGAGAACGATGTTATCGGAAACTTCTTCACCCCGACCCACACCATGGCTACTTTCCCTGCTGCGTTCGAGACGGTCCTGGACAGCGGTCATGAAATCTCCGCGCACGGTTGCTGGCACGAGCCGATCATGAAAATCAGCCCCGCCGAGGAGCGACATTTGCTCGAACTGCAGATCCAGCAGCATGAGAAGCACGTCGGCAAGCGCCCGCAGGGCTATCGCTCGCCCGCCTGGGACTTCACTGACCAGACCCTGGGCCTGCTCGAAGAGTTCGGATTCGAGTGGGACTCCTCGCTCATGGGACGCGACTTTGAGCCATACCGGCCGCGACCGGTCACGATAGACCGCGAGAACGGCAACGCGTTCGGCGCCCCCAGCAGGATCCTCGAGTTCCCCGTGTCGTGGCACCTGGACGACTGGCCCGCGACAGAGCACGTCCCGGGAGTTAGCCAAGGCTTCGAGCCACCGGAGACGATCCATGCCCGTTGGAAGGCGCATATCGACTTCGCGTACACCCGCGTTCCAAACGCGCTCGTATCAATCACCGTCCATCCGCAGGCCATCGGCCGACCGAACTACCTGCTCATGTTCGAGCAATTCCTGCGCTACGTCGCAGAACTGGACGGAACGTGGTTCACGAACCTCAGCGCGCTCATGCCTTATTGGACCGATTAAGCGAACACCCCATCACAAAGAAGGAATGCAATGAAGCTCAGCCCTCGTATCAAGAAGCGGACCCTCGGAGCCGCCGCCGCGGCCTTCGCCATCGTGCTGCCCTTGGCGGCATGCAGCACCGGAGCAACACCCAGCGGGAGCGGGTCCACAGGAAACGGCAACAAGTTAAAGATCGGCGTCTTTATCCCGGCCAACAGCAACGCTTACCTCCAGTCCGAGGAGAAGGCCGCAAAAGAGGTAGGGAACGACCTCGGCGTAGACGTCACCGTTGTGACCTCGAACTGGAAGGCACAGGACCAGAACACGGCATTCCAGCTCGCGCAACAGCGAAAGACCTACGACGGGTGGGTCGTCAATGCGATCTCCCCGTCCGACCAGTGCAACGGGATCAAGCAGGCTGCAAATAGCGGCATCCCGATCATCATTGCGATCACCGCAATCTGCGGAGACACCGGGTACACTCCGGGAACCGTGGGGTTCGTGGGCGAACAGAACAAGACCGGATACACGAAGTGGTTCGACACCATCTTCCAGGACACGCCGCCCGGGCCAGTCTCGTTGATCACCGGGCCCAAGCTCGACTTCGTAACGGACACAACAACAGCCGCTGCCAAGGATGGTTTTGCCGCCCATCCGAACTTCAAACTCACCTCAATCGAGAACACCGACTATTCGACTGACGCGGCCTATAAGGCGGCGCAAACGTTCCTCAATGCCAACAATGGCCTCAAAGCCATCGCGAGTAACTACTCCGGAATGACCCGGGGCGTCGTCCAGGCAGTCAAACAGGCCGGCAAGAGCGACAGCGTCCTCATCTACGACAGCAACGGCGACAGTTGGACCAAGGACCAAGTGGGTGCGGGCACTATCAAGGCGGCTCTGCCGGGCATGCCTTACACCAACATCAAGCTCTCAATACAACTGCTGGTCGACAAAATCAAAGGCAAGAATGTCGCGAACGTGACGAACCCGCTGGACACTCTCACCTTCCCCGGCGCGCCGTTGATTACCAAGGACAACGTCAATCAGTGGAACCCCGAGTACTGATGTCAACGGTGGTGGGCGCCGATCATCCCGGCGCCCACCCCGAAGATCTTCTTGAAGGAAATCACCCATGAGTGAAGCAATCAGCTGCACGTCCGTCACCAAACACTACGGGCAATCCAAAGTCGTGGATGACGTGTCGGTCAACGTGCAGGAAGGTACAGTGCATGCGCTGGTCGGCGCCAACGGCGCCGGAAAATCGACACTCCTGGGCATCATGAGCGGACGGACCCCTGCGAGCTCCGGAACTGTGAAGGTCTTCGGACACGAGCTGCGAGGCGGCAGCCCCGTGGAGGCCCGCCGAGCCGGCCTCGTCGCCGTCTACCAGGAGCTGACGGTGCTTCCGGCGATGACCACCACCGAGAACGTCTTCCTAGGTCAGGACCTCACTAGCGGCGGATGGCTCAAGAAACGCAGCATGAAACGCCGTTTCAAAGAACTTTGCCGCGAGTTCGGTGTGAACTTCGACCCCGACATGCTCGCTCGCAACCTAACAGTCGCGAACGCGCAGGTCATCGAGATCCTGCGGGCAATCCAGTCGGGCGCCAAAGCCATCCTGTTCGACGAGCCCACAGCAGCCCTGTCGGAACGGGAACGGCGCTACTTCCTCGACCTTGTCCGCGAGCTGAAGCGCCGCGGAATCACGATGGTACTGGTAACGCACAATCTCGGAGAAGTGCTCGAGGTCAGCGACCACATTACGGTCATGACCAACGGGAGGAAGACCGCAGAAGCCCCGGTATCGGAATGGACGCGTCCCGCACTCGTCGAGGCCATGACCGGAGTCCGGGCAGCCGAACGCGAACCACGACGCGGCTCGAACATCGGCGAGGTCCTCCTCCAGGCCCGCTCCGTCACCCTCCCGGGAGCGATCGACGACGTGTCAATCGAGGCAAGGGCAGGGGAAATCGTCGGACTCGCGGGCCTCGTCGGATCCGGGCGTACAAGCCTGCTCAGATCGCTCGCCGGCGCCGAATCCGCGAGCTCGGGCGAGCTCACCGTCAACGGACTGCCGGCACGCTGGCCCCGCCATGTCCGAACGGCGCTCGGACTCGGGATCGGTCTGATCCCCGAGGAACGCAAGACAGACGGGCTCCTGCTTCGAATGTCCGTGCCGGACAACGTGACCCTCGCCAGCCTGGGATCAGTCGGAAAGTTCGGATTCGTCAGCGGGCGCAAGCAGATGGACGCGGCCAAATCTCTGTTGACCACGCTGTCCCTGAGCCGTGAGGTCGGGCAGTATCCGGTCGGCTCGCTCAGCGGCGGCAACCAGCAGAAGGTCGCAGTAGCGAAGTGGCTGCACCGAGATCCCGCAGTGCTTCTCGTCGACGAACCGACCAGGGGCATCGACGTCGGCGCAAAAGCCGAAGTGCTCGACGCGCTCCGGCGGGCGGCGGACAACGGCAAGGCCGTGATCATGACGAGCTCCGAAATCGAAGAAGTCCTCGAGATCAGCGACCGGGTAATCGTCATGGCCCAAGGTCGGGCAGTCGCCGAAATCGATCTCCACACAAACAACCCAACACCGGGCGACATCCTCCACATCGCCTTCGGCGTCAAAGGACAACCGTGATAAACACCAAAGAACTCGAGGCTGATATCGAGCCCGGGACAGTCACCAAACCCAACTGGCACTCTCCGGAACGCCTCCTTGAATACTCGATGCTCGGGGTACTCGCGTTGCTCATCGTGGCGGCCACCATCATCTACCCCCGTTTCCTGGAACCGGGCAACCTGGCGATTGTCCTGTCCCAGTACGCTCCGCTCGGCATCGTGGCGGTCGGCATGACACTAGTGATCATCGCTGGCGGCTTCGACCTCTCGGTCGGCGCCATCTTTGCCTCTGCCGCGACAATCGCCGCAGCCCTCGCACCCCAGATCGGGGTCCCGGCCGCGTTCGCGCTGGCACTCATCGGTGGCCTAATTCTCGGCTTCATTAACGCAGTCGGCGTCACGGTCCTGAAAGTAAACCCGTTCATCACTACCTTAGGCACTTCATCCCTGTACTCAGGCGGTGTGCTGTTCCTGACCAACTCCACCGCCTTCAGCGACACCAACAGCGACTTCCAAGTGCTCGGCACCGGCGCGACTCTCGGCATCCCCAACACGATCCTCGTGCTCATCCTCACGTTCCTCGTTGGCTTCGTCGTGTTGAACTTCACCGGCTTCGGCCGGGGTATCTTCGCCGTCGGTGGATCCCGCGAGGCAGCCCGCTTGTCTGGAATACGAGTGAATCTCGTGCAAGGCTCGACCTACGTGATCAGCGGGTTCCTCGCCGCGCTGGCAGGCGTGATCACCGCTTCCCAGCAAAGCGCAGGACAAGGATCAATGGGCGGCAGCGTCGCGCTGGACGCCATCGCCATCGTCGTGATCGGCGGAACGTCACTCGTCGGCGGTGAAGGCAAGCTCTGGCGCACGGTCGTGGGCCTGTTGGTGCTCGCGATCCTCGACAACATCTTCTACAGCCTCGCTGTAGACAGTAACGCGCAGCTGATCGTCAAGGGCGCCATCGTCATCCTCGCTGTCGCGGCCGACCAACTCGTACGCAGGAAGCAGCGATGAGTCGTGCTCAAATGCTGACAGCCGGGCTGATCCCCGAGCTCGAAGGAGACGTCGACGTCCGCGTGGACCCTTGGGGCGTCTCCCACATACAGGCAGGCTCCGCGCTGGACGTCTTCCGGGGACAGGGATGGGTCCAGGCGCACGACCGCCTGTTCCAGATGGATCTCTGGCTCCGCCGCGGGCTCGGGCGGCTCTCGGAGGCGTTCGGTGAACAGTTCGCCGAACGGGACCGAGCCTCCAGGCTCTTCCTCTACCGGGGAAGCATGAAGAAAGAAGAGGAGGCACTTGGAGAAGCGAGCGTGGCAGCACTGCACGCCTTCGCCGACGGCGTCAACGCATTCATCGATGCCGCCCAGGCAGATGCCGGGCTGCTGCCTCCAGAATTCTCACGATACCGGTACCTGCCGTTGTACTGGAACGGACTGGATATATCCCGAATCCGTACCCACGGACTGTTCGACAACATCATCCAAGAGGTCGAACGCGCCATCACCATTCGCGACTTCGGCCCCGACGTCGAAGACCTGCGCCGCGTCCGTGAGCCCCTCGACCGGATCGTCATCCCGGAAGGACTCGACCTCGATCTAATCACCGAAGACATTCTTCACACCTATCGTCTAGCGACGTCCCCGGTTGTGGTGGACGGAGACCACGCGAAGCGCAACTCCACCGAAGGCAGCAATAACTGGGCCATTAGCGGTTCGCGCACGGCCACGGGACGACCGATCATGGCAAATGACCCACACCGCGGGCTCCCCCTGCCCTCCCTCCGGTACCTCATCCATCTGACATGCCCGGACTTCGACGTCATCGGGGCGCAAGAGCCAATCCTCCCGGGGGTCTCACTCGGCCACAACGAGAACATCGCATTTGGGTTAACGATCTTCCCAAGCGACCAGGAAGATCTCTACGTCTACCAACTCAACGCCGACGATCCCACGCAATACCTGTATAACGGGCAGTGGGAGTCGTTCGCGCAGATCACCGAAACCGTGGCTGTCCGAGACGGAGAGCATGTCGCGATCGAGCTCCACTATTCAAAACACGGACCCATCATCCACCTCGATGAGCGGAACCATGTCGCATACGCACTCCGAGCTGCCTGGCTTGAGCCTGGGGCGGCGCCATACATTGGAAGCCTGAAATACCTGGGTGCCAAGTCGACGGCAGAATTCCTGAACTCAGTTCGAACCTGGGCCATGCCAAGCGTGAACCACGTGGTCGCGGACGTCGCCGGCAGCATCGCCTGGGCGCCGCGCGGCCTGTACCCGAAACGCCCAAACTGGGATGGGACCCTGCCGGTTCCCGGCGACGGCCCCTATGAGTGGGACGGATTCTGGTCAGCTGATGATCTCCCGACCGCCATCGACCCCGACGCCGGGTGGATCGCCACCGCGAACGAGCGGAACCTCCCGGCCGGCTGGGAAGGGCCAAGCATCACCACGGAGTGGCTCGCGCCATTCCGTTACCAACGAATCGCCGACATACTCGGTACTGAGCAAAGGTCAACGGTCGAGACAAGCGCGCGGTTGCAGACGGACACCTACAGCATCCCGGCACGCGAAGTGCTCTCGACCCTCCGTCGCCACCGGCCCGAGGTCAGGGAGGAAACCGAACCGATAGTCCAAAGACTGCTGGACTGGGATCTGAACCTCCGGGCGGATTCGTCTGAGGCCTCAGAGTTCGAGCTCTGGTACCGCGAACACCTCCGACCGGCCCTCCTGCGATGGGCGCTCGAGAAGCATCTGGGTGGGGACGAGCTCGAGTGCGCGCTGGAACACCTCCAGACTCGTCAGCATGAAGAGCTGACCGGCGACGCCCGCACGGATATCGCTTTGCTCAGCGAACTCGAAAGGGATCCTCGGCAGACTTCGGATCTTCTGGCGGAAACCCTCAATCACTTCGCCCTCGGCTCAACCTGCACGTCGAGGAAGCCCTGGGGTCTTATCCACACGGCACGCTTCCGACACCCGATTCGTCAAACGACCGAATGGGACCTTCCGCCCTTCGCCAAATCCGGAAGCCCCGACACCGTGAATGTATCTGCGCGCAACGCCGACTACATTCAGACCGTTGGTGCCTCGGTGAGGCTCGTCATGGATGTCGGGGAATGGGACAACTCCGTGGCCTCGAACGCCCCCGGACAGTCGGGCGACCCGAGGTCTCCCCACTACGCCGACCTCGCCCACCTGTGGGCCGCAGGGATCTACTTCCCGCTCCTCTTCAGCGAAAACGCCGTCGATGAGCACGCGAAGGAAAACTACCGCCTCATCAGCTCAAGGACAGAGGCTCGTATAGGAGGATCCACCGATGACTTCATCTGACCCACGCGTCGCCATCGTGACCGGCGCCGCCACGGGACAGGGTCGTGCCACTGCCAAAAGCTTCCATAGCGCGGGATACGCCGTAGCCCTCGTAGACCTCGACCCGCGGGTCATCGACGCAGCCTCCTCGATCGGAGCCCGTGCGACCGGAGTCGTGGCCGACATCGCCGAGATCTCCGGCTGGGACACCATCATGGCGCACATCGAGGAAACATCGGGCCGCCTCGATGTCCTGGTCAACAACGCCGGTGTCTATCGCAGAGGCGCGCTCGAAACCATGCTTGTGGAGGATATCGACCTCCTCTACCGCGTGAACCAGCGAGCCGTGATTCTCGGAGTCAGGGCTGCCCTGCCGTACCTAACGATGAGCCCGAACGCCGCCGTCGTAAACATCTCCTCAAGCGCGGGCATCACCGGAGACCCGGAGATCGTCGCTTACACAGGTACGAAATGGGCGGTCCGTGGCATCACCAAGTCGCTTGCAGCAGAGCTCGCCCCCCACAGAATCCGGGTGAACTGCGTCATCCCCGGATTGATCGACACAGCCATGGCTGCCGCGAACGGGGACTCGGTCAATCAGAAGATCATCGATCGCACTTTCCTGCACCGCATCGGCGAACCAGACGAAGTCGCCTCGGCAACAACATTCCTTGCGTCCGCTGGAGCTTCATACATCACCGGTTCGGAGATCGTCGTCGACGGCGGACTCTCGGTCTGAAACTGCGAAGAAAGAAGAAAACCATATGAACAGGCTCAATCGGAAAGTTGCCATCGTCACGGGCGGCGCAAGTGGCATCGGCGCAGGCATCGTCGAGGAGATCCGACGTCAGGGGGCAGTCGCCATCGCTGCGGATCTGTCCATCACTGGTTCCACGCAGTTCGAGCGCCATCTGGACGTGACCGACGAGCATGAATGGATGTCCCTCGTCGAAGATATCTCGTCCGAGTTCGGCCCGATCAATATCTTGGTCAACAACGCCGGAACGACCGGATTCAAGGCACTCGACGAACTCGACCGTGCAGAGTGGGACCGGATCGTCAGCGTGAATCAGCTAGGGACCTACCTAGGGATCAAAGCAGTCGTCCCGTCGATGCGCGAGGCCGGCCACGGATCGATCGTCAATATCTCCTCGATGTTCGGATCACGGGCCGTACCGAACCTTGCCGCCTACCAGGCGAGCAAAGCAGCAGTGCTCGGCATTAGCCGCAACGCCGCGATCACTTACGCCGGCGAACAAATCCGCTCGAACGCCGTTCTGCCCGGCTGGATCGCCACGCCCATGACGGCATCACAAGCCGCCGAACTCAACGAGGCTTTCATCGCTAGCACGCCCATGAAGCGCGGCGGAACCCCTGCTGACATCGCCCACGCCGTCGTCTACCTCGCTAGCGACGAATCCTCCTTTGTAACCGGCAGCGAGCTTTTGGTCGACGGAGGATACCTGGCTCAGTAGGCCGTCCACATGACGAAACTTCGGAGTTGATGTCGCAACACCTCTGCCGATCAGGCTAGTCATGGGATTCGTCGAGGGTCGCACTTAGGGATGCCCCGCCTAGGAAAAGCAGCTCATCTTTGCCGGGGGCGGTAGATTCAACGCATGTGGATTGGAGATGCCGATGTTCCGCGCGAGCTGATCGAGGCAGGCCGCGCCGGTGAACTCGTTCTCTTCGTTGGCGCGGGCGCCTCAATGGACGAGCCATCCTGCCTTCCGAATTTTGGCCACCTGACCAAGGAAGTCGCGGAGTCTGCCCAACGGCATGTGACCAAGGCCGATCTGGACCGTCCCGACCTGTATCTAGGCCGGCTCGAAGATGAAGGCATTAAAGTCCGCGACCTCGCTGCGGCACTATTGAGTCCGGTGGGTTCTGCCCCAAACCGCCTGCACCGCGCAATCGCAACACTCGCGGCGACGTGCCCGACGGCAAGGGTCGTGACCACAAATTTTGACCGCCATCTAAGCACGGCGCTGGCCGAACGGCAAGTCCGGATGCTCGAATACAGAGCTCCTGCACTGCCAATGGGCGACGACTTCGATGGCCTTGTCTACCTGCATGGAAGCCTGGACCAAGAGGCCCGCCAGCTCGTCCTGACAGACAAGGACTTCGGTGCAGCGTATCTGCATGATGCCTGGGCGGCCCGGTTCCTTGAGCGCATGTTTAGGTCCAGGGTGGTGCTGTTTATTGGCTACAGCCACAAGGACGTGGTGATGCAGTATTTCGCCAGAGCATTGGGGCGGGACGCAGCCCGTTTTGCCCTCACGCCTTGGCCCGACGATCCCGACTGGCGGACTTGGGGCATCACGCCGGTCGGCTACCAGCTGACAGGCGACTCTCACGAGGCCCTTCCCGTAATGCTCGAGAAGTGGGCACTGCTGGCGTCGATGAATCTACTTCAGCACGCAGATCGCGTCGCGGAAATCGTCTCAGCAGGAGTCCCGGTGGTACCCGAAGAGGTCTCCTACCTCGAGGAGACCTTCGCGGATCCAACGAGGGTCAAATATTTCACAGATGCCGCAAAGGGAATCGATTGGCTTCGCTGGGCACTCAACCGGCCGGAGTTCGCCCAACTGTCGGGCTGGGGCGCCGATGAGAGGCTCGGCAGAGCGCTTGCAAACTGGATCGCTTGGGAGTTCGTCGCCGAAGAGGAACATTCCACAGAGGCTCTTGAGGTAATGCGCCAGCGCTTGTGGTCACCCACGACGTGGCGCACGATCACCCATGCGGTATGCGTTAGCAGCCTTACAAACCACGGTGTTCCCACATGGCTCAGACCATGGGTTGTCCTGCTGATTGAATGGGATCCAGGAACTCTTCACGACCCCGGCGATTTCCTGACGACCCTGGTGGCCAGCCTGGACTGGAGCGACAATGCAGACACAGCCCTCTTGCTTTTCGACCACCTGACGAAACCCCGGCTCGTCCCTATGCCCACTTTTGTTTCAGGGCAGAGTCCTCAGTTCGACGTCCTTCTCCGAGGCTCCGAAATGCAGCTCACCCTCGCATGGACCCTACATGTCAAAAGTCTCGCGCAGGTGCGATTACCAGAAATGCTGGCCATCGTCGACCACCATCTGCGCACGGCGCACCGCATGAGCGAGGCAGCGAATCCGGGCTTCACCTTTGACAGGCTGAGCTACAAGAGGGTTGCCATTGAGACCATCAACGATTCAGCTCGCGATGCACTCGACCTTCTGATTGATGCTGCCCGAGATCTCCTTTCCCACGCACTGGATTCTCAACTTGCCCTTGCAGAGCGGTACTTGGACGCATGGGCGGACGCCGCCGAAACGATCCTTGTCCGGCTCGCACTCCACGGCTGGCTTCAGCGCGCAGATCAGTCTCCTTCGCGGAAGATCTCCTGGCTAGCCGGCCGCCGATGGCTCTATCGCCGTGGAATCGGGTACGAGATAAATCGCCTTCTACAAGCCGCCCTTCCGGGAGCCGACCCCGAAAGTGTCGACCTCATCCTCAGAGAGGCGCTCAATGGGCCTGACGATGCCACCTCAAGCCCCGAGCGCAATGAAAGGCGTCGATTCGACCTCGTAGGCCAGCTTGCGCAGGCCGCCCCAAGCGTGCCGCCGATCACCAAAGCGTTCGCCGATCTCAAGGAAAAGCACCCGGGGTGGGCGCCGGAAATGACGCCTGCGGGGAAATCCGGTGTAGCTCAAAACCCGTTCGACCCTGTTTCTCCGTTCACCGTGGACGAGATCCACAAATGCCTTCAGTCCGACATTCTCGGTATCGTGGACCGGCTCGTAGCGAGCATCGCCGCAGAGGCCGGTCCCAGGGCCGAGGAAACGTTCCGGATTCTCGAACAGTGCACGGCACAGTATCCAGAAGATGGTATTGATTTGCTTCCCGTGCTTGTAGAGCGGATGCCACTGGCTGTGCCCTACGTAATTGAGGGGTGGGCTGATGCTTCGATCAGTTCTGAGACTGCCCTAATCGTCCTCGGGGAACTCCGCAACCTCGATCTGAAGACTTTCGGGGTCCAGATTTCCTGGTTGCTGGCCTCCGGCGTCCGGGATGGGGCATCCACCGAATGGCACACTATCGACGCTGCCCGCGCCCTCGCCGAAGCCGTTTGGGGCGCCCTCGGCTCACCACTCCCATATGATGGGGACGATCTTTTCATGCACGCTCTCAACAGCGCCGCCGGAAGGCTTGCCGAGTTCTGGATTCGCGCCCTCTCCCACGACTGGCGGCAGGCAGACGACAAGTGGGTCGGCCTCACCGGGCGCCTTCTAAGCGCCTTCGACGACCTGTTAGTCGCCCCTGGTGCCAAGTCCGATGATGCCTTAGTCGTCCTTGCATCGGAGCTGCATTTCTTCCATGGCGCTGACCCTAAATGGACAGAGAAAAGTCTGCTTCCCTTGTTTATGGCCCACGAGGATTGTGACCGGATGAAATTGGCCTGGAGCGGGTTCCTCGAGGGTGCTCGTCCTGCTGACACCTTGGTAGCTCGGCTTTTGCCAGGCTACCTTGCCGCGGCGGAGACCGATGCCTTCGGCTCGGAAAGGCTTCGACCCCGGCTTGCCTATCATCTGGCGTGGATCGCGATGTTCTCAAGTGCCGACCCAATAGAATGGCTCCAACGCTTCCAGAGGTCGCAGTTAGCGATCCGGGTCCAGTGGGCCCGGAATGTGGCGAGACTACTCAGCAAGCTCGACATCGCAACCGCAAATGAGGAATGGTCCCGCTGGATCGGCGTCTATTGGACACGGCGAGTCACCACTGCCGCTGTGCCGATCGAAGAAGCCTCCGCGATGGCCGAATGGGTTTCATATCTGGTCAATCACAGGCGCGCGGCCATCGCCCTCGCAACGCAGTGCCCAGGAAACATTGAGCTATCCGGCAACCTCCTTTACCAGTTGACCCAGATCGACCTCTCCGATTGCCCGGCTGACTGGATCACATTTCTTGACCATTTGCTCCGTGACGCGTCCCACCTGACAAATTGGATGTTCCTAAGGGAGGTCGTTCAGAAGCTCAGCACTGTCATCCCCCGTCCGGACGTCGGCCCGCTGGTCCAAGAGGCTCTCAGACTCGGAATCGACGAAGCCCGGTACTGGTCAGACGACGGGCATTAAAATCCATCAGATAACGCCAGTTTGTTCAAACGTACGACGGAACCTTCAAGGGTTCTGGCGGAACCCTTCGTTGTCCCGATTCGGGCCAGTTAGAGGATTTGATCTGATACTTCTGCACGGCGAGACTGTCTGGCAACGTCGGCGACGTGATGCCGTCCTCAGGCCTCAGCCCTTTGGGGTCGCAACGCGCTTCTAACGCTATGTCTCGGGTCGGATGCGAGGACGGTAGCTACTTCGATATGGTGGACATTTTCTTCGTTCAGATGCATGGCGAGTGTTCGTCGTACCCGCCGATCAGGATCGCGCGCGAGCCGAAGGCCGAGTTTCAGATGGGGTTCATCTTCTTCACACCAAAAATAGGCCGCCAGAGCCCTGCATTCCCAGCCGAGGGTGGCGAGCCAGGGCAGTTCCTGTGACGAATTGGCGAGGCCGACGATTTGGAGCGCTTGGACCAAGTTCCATGTCCCGTGCCCGCTAGCTAGCTGAGAGACGGCGAGGCTTCGGACACGGGCCTTCTCATCGTCGGCCTGAGCCAAGATCGCACATAACCATGTTGCTGCGGCGGTTACGTTGCTGGTGCCGAGGTCCATCCTCATTGCGCTGAAAGGATGCTGCCACAATTCGGCTTCGATGTCCGCCTTCGAGGGTTTGGCTTCGAGAGCAAAGATGATCGCTTCTTCGAAGAGTGCCGATTGGTTCACGGACCCAAGATCGCTTGCAAGGTTTGCAGCGGCAATCAGATATTGCTCCTTGTTGATGCCTGGCTCGTACTCACTGCGCGAACGCTCAAGTTGGGAGCGGATAATCGCAAGTCGTTCAAGCGCCGGAAGCGTCCTACATTGGAGCGAATCCGAGATAGCGCTTGTGCCCACTCCGTAGTGGCTGGCATCGCTCTGGCTTGGTTCTTTTAGGCGCGAAGCGGCATCACGGGTTTGTTTGAGTCGGGTTTCCGACGCACCAGTTTCGATCATTCCGAGCATGCGTGCGGCGGCTAAATTACCGACGTCGGCCAAAATATTGAGGCGTTCTTCGACCGCATCTCTGTGCTGGATAAAGACTTCATTGGCGTATGCGAGGACGCGGTTCTGTGCGTGCGCAAACGTCAGAATTCGGAGAAGGATGTCTACTGCACGTGCACTGAGTTGCGCGGAGTCTTTACCGATCTCGACGAGGGCTTTGATCAAGTGATCATTTGTGTACCAAAAGCTGTCCGGGTGGCTTTGAACGAGCTCCTCAAGGTGGGCAAGTAAGTCACTACGCTGATCAAGGTCGAGTCTGGGCGCGAACTCCGACAGGCACTCTAACGCCATTCTGTAGACGGAGGGACCGTATAGCCGCGTATCTTGTAGTGATCCCGCCTTCGATTGCCATAAGACGTCCAACGCTTCCGCAGCCACCCTGCGAACATTGTGGGTCGGTGTCAGATCGGCCTGAACGCCGGAAAAGCCAAAAGCACTAGCCCTCGTCCAATACGGCCCTCGGGCGCAGTAGGCGTACACGTCAACGTAGTCATCACCTAGGGCATCAGCGATCTTCTTCGCGTCGTCCACCGCGCCGGCCAGCAAGTACTGCTTTGCGGCAAGCGGCAAGTCGCCCGCCTCGGCGTAAACCGAGGCAAGAAGTTCTCTGGCGTCGGTCTCCTCCTGCCAGCTTGAGCTAGAAATGGCATCTCGCAAGTATCGTCGAAAAGCAAAAACCGCCGGCCGCAACTCCCCCTTCGCGACGTGTACGAGTCCGATTTCGCGTGCGTTTCGCTTTCGAGGTAGAAGGCTTGCCGACCCGGCGTTCTCCATTAGGCCTGTGGCGACAGCATGTACCTCCTCAAGACCTTGAAATGATCCTTGGTAACGAGTCCGAAGTAACCAGCGGCTGCGCAGCCAATGTGCTGCGTCTTCGTAATAACCCAAGAGGCAGGCGTGCTCGACTGCATCGGCCCAATCTGGGTCCGATTCGTCAAAGTTTCCAGTCTGGGCAAGGAACCGCCCTCGGCGTGCAAATATCAAAGCCCTGTGGGTCCTCGGCAGGCGCCGGAGACGGGCATCCTGGATAAGTTCGTGCCAGTCGCCATCTTGTTCGGCTAGTAAGATCCGAAGCCGTGTCCTTAGAAGCTGGTCGCCCAGAGGCAACTGTGCAAGGACGGATTCCAAGGAGTCCCGATTGCCGTCAATCCACTCATGTGCGTCATCGGCTCGCGCGGTCTCACAGATCAGCACGGCGAGGCGTCCGCGTTCCGATAAACAATTGCCGCTGGCGCAGAGAAGATCTACGGCTTGCTGGGGCAGATCGCCATGCGGATTCATGACTACATCCAGAGCGATCGAGCAAATATTCGCTAGCTCGAAGACGAATGAGGATCCAGAAGAGTAGTCAGTTTCGTCGCCCGAACCGGGCGCTGGCAGTCCCGCGAGCATGTCGGTCAACTTAGTTGCCGTGAGCCGGGCGAGGTTGTCATCACCCTGGGCAATGTTCTTCCAAAAGTAGTTGCTCAACATCTGCGCCCCTTCCGCGGCGCGGCCGGCCTTGGCGTAAAGGCCCGCTAGACGCGGTATTAGAACTTCGGCCTGGGCTGTAAATCCAGATAGTTTGAGCGCCTCGGACGCCGCTAGCAGTAGGATTGCGGACTGTTCAGGGTCTCGTTCCTCAAGTGCAGTAGCACGATCGATTGACAGTTTCGCCCCACTTGATTCTGCGGGACCGTGTAAGACCGCGTCGGCAACCGCTACACGGTCTTCGAGTCTTGGTGGCTCCACGTGATAGCTATGTGGAAGACAAAAAGCCGACGCAGTGGCCTCACCGAAAAATTCGGTGACAACGTCTGATCTGTACCGCAGCATGTCTGAAATTTGAGACTTGTCCCAGAACTCGATGAGGAGGGGAGCAAAGGTGGCAGTGAGCGCGACCATCTCATTCGTGATTTCAGTCCGGTTCGCTTGGCATGCGGCAACTATGATCAGACGCGCCAGTTTGAATGGAAGTTCTCCTTCGATGTACTTGCGGACCGCCAGCCGTAAATCTTCAGAACCAAAAGTCTGATATCTCTTGGCCTGCATGGCCACGATCGACCCGTCTGGGGCGCGCCCGACCACGTCAATCCCGTGCTGGGCTTGACCAGACGTTCCGTACAAGCGCACGTCACGAAGTCCTTCCACCTCACGACTCATCCGGACAAGCAAACGCTCAAAGTCCGGCCAATCCATTCCGTCTGTTGGCAGACGCGGCAAGAGTGGATCAATTGGCGCAGGGGTCACACGATTCGGGCCCGCGAGAAGCGTCTGCGCGTCCGGAATCTCACGCATCGACGTCCAATTCCCCAAATCAGCGTTCGACGACGCCCCCTGATCTTCGACCATCTGCCAAGACTAACCCGAGCGCTGATCTGCGGCGGCACTGACGTCCGGTCGGCTCGTGTGGAGAACAACTGCCCAGGAACACAACTCGTTAGAGAAGCAATTCACACGATGATTTGCTGGGGTTCGCTAGCGCCCGATGGTCATGTCGGGAACACCATCGGGGAGGAGGTCCCACAAGGGAACGTCCAGGGCTTGGCTTAGCGCAACGATGGTAACCAATCGGGGGTTCATCGGAGTACCGGGTTTGGATTGACCTTTTTCGTACTTCTGGTAGGTGAAGGCTGAGATGCCAGCCTGATATGCCAGCTTCTCCTGGCTGATGTTCTTTTCGATCCGGGCCTGCAGCAGGTTAACACCAAGTTTCCGGGCATAGGTCGTCCAAGCTGCAAGCCTAGCGTTTTCAAGTGTCACTAATCGAGCCTTGCGGCTACAGCGCCTTGGGCTCCACATACATGTATGGGAATCTTTAAGTGGGCGTTGGAGACTCACCCTGCCTGGTGAGTCCACGGAAGCAGGCGCGGCGATCCTCGACGTGACGCATTCAACGCATCAAATGAAGCATCCAATCAGCCAGAATGAAGAAGAAATGACTGCAGTAACCGATGAAACGTGGCTCGCAATTGTCATCTGCCCGATGGCTGAAGGGCTGGATCGTGGCCAAAACCTAACCGGCACTCCCGGACTCAGCCAGACGAGTGAAGACACGACACAGCCGAAGCCCAAGGTCAGCTTCTACCAGTCGACAATGGATGGTAAGCGGATGCGAGCGGCATTTGTAGCCACCCAGCCGATGGAGCGAAGGCCATCGTTGTCGGCCTTCATCTGTGAGGCCGTTCGACGGGAAGTTGAACGACTTGAGAAGTTGTACAACGACGGGAGACCGTGGCCCGATGTTGAAACCGGTCAGATACCAAAAGGTGCGCCGCTCCGAAGCTGACTCAGTAAGCAATACTGCGGCCACTGAAGATTCGTCCGGACGCCCCAAAAGGGGTCAAGACTTTTGTACTGTATCCGCAACCGTCTTACCCATACTGTCGAGGTTACAACCATAAGCATCGGCAGATGGAAAGTTTTCTAGATCGGATGGGTGCATCGCCGCACTGTTGGGTGTGTCGAATTGTCAATACGACAGTCGAGCCGAGGCGTGGCTCCCTAGCTTGTCATGCTTGGCCTGTTCAGCATTTCGTCTGCAAGCCAATTGAAAGGCGCCTGTTCGGCCCTCCGCGCAAGTCTAACGACGAAGGATTTCTCCCGCTCTTGGATTTGTTCACGGGTCAATGGGCTCCACTCAAACGGGTCATTGCCAAGCGACCAAACCGGGGCCGGGTCCAGTAGCCTGTCATAGCTCAGCAGAAGACGGAAAGGCACTTCCCCCGTGTCCCTGTTTTCTAAATCCAGAAACTCCCGGGGCGCTTCACCGCCGTACTCGCAGACAGCTATTGCGCTCCACGGCGCATCGAGGAACTTAGCGAGATAATCCAGCTTGCCAACCTCCGATGGCACTACCCCGGAAAATGAGCGCTTTACCTCTACAGGAACGAATGCCGCATCTTGAAAAAGCATTAAGACGTCCGCTTCCCCCTCCGTGCGCGAGTTGCCTTCTTTGTGGATATTCAACCCCGGATGCATGCCGATCAAGTCGCTTCCTTCGAATCGCGAGAAAACTGAATTAAAGAACCGCATCGTAAGCAAATGACCCATCGCATCGTACTCATAGACTCGACGAAGCCTTTCTGATATCCGATATGTGAAGTCAAGGCTGACTCTGTCGCCAAACGGGGTATCCATCTCTTCTGCACAGCCTCGGCAGATGATTGGTGGCGAGAATGCGGCCACGGGGATCCACTGTTTGGCGCTGCAGCGCGGACATTGGAGTTGGAACCCCTTGACGATAAGTCCCGCAAGTTCCGCCCACATTAACCAATGCTTAGTGGCCTTTGGGCTGTTTCCAAGCACACGCTTGAAATCAGCGAAAGCCCTTTCGGGCAGCTGGTCGGTGGTCGGAGGTACGGCGTCGGTTGGAACAATGTCAAGTCGGTTTAGGTCACGCGCACGCTGCCTCAACCATCCAAAGCCGCTCCGCGCAGCCATCTGCTCCAGGAGACCAAGAAGCGGAGCATGGGCGAGAAAAGATATTTCCCACAGATCAGTGAGCTCGTTTAACGCGATCCGAGCAGAACGGCCAGGTTCCGATTCTTTAATCTCAAGCCCGCGATTCCTAGCTATCGCCCGCGCGGCGAGCATCCGCCCTGGCCACAGAACTTCGATAGGCTCCGACCTGCGCCTGCCGACTGACAACGAAACTGCGCCCGAATAGAAGCTGGAATTTGGGGCACTAATCCTGACGTCATCGCCCGAAGGAAATGGACTCGATAAAACGCGCAGATCCGCCTGCATCCGGGTCAAGCGACCGAAATGTCCATTCTCAATCAGTTCCTCCTTGCTCCCAGTCGGCAACGGTACGAAGCTCGCCTTACCGTCGGCCCATACGACAACGTCGTCGCGCGCCCAGCCCGCAGGGCTGCCAAGCGTCAGAAGGCTTTTGGAATCGACCACGCGGAACTCTCGAGATCCCGAGTCCCCCAAAATTCTTGAGAGCTCCCTTGGCTCGATGCTGGCACTTGTCACATATACATGCCGGGCAGAAATGCCGTATTCCGAAATGTGATGCTGACCGACGAGAGCCTGAATTGTGTCGGGTCGGAGCTGTTCCAGTGGAATTCCGACTGGTAGCGGATGGTAATCACCGTGAGCCGACCGAAGATTCCACAAGAGGGCGAGGTCTTCGACGTTATCGCCTGAACAAACTACCAACACATTCGGCCCAGCATCTCGCCGGGGGAAATTCGGTTCCGGCAAGACGCCAGATTCAGCCCCGATGCCGTAACTTCCGTTGTGTTCCGATTGGAGGTGGATCATAGACAACTGACGAGGTGTGCTGCACGTGTCGTCAACCATCCGCTCGATCAGGTCACTGAGCGAACCTACGGCCTCCTGCCTCCGGATGTTGACAAAGTCCTCAAACGTTACGGTGTCAATCAGCCGCCCATGGCGAAGGACATGGCGGTCCGGCCTATCAGGGAGTAGCCCCAGACAGGCCGCGTATATGCCCCTCCAAGGATCACCGTCGACCAACTGAACAACGTCAACCGGCTTGTACTCCTGCTGGCTATGGTAGGGCAGAAGAGCAGCGACCAGCTGTCGACCGAATCCGTCCATCTCGTCCCCATGGGGACGCATCCGGACGCTGACCCGACCTTCGCGCAAGTTGAATAGGCCAAAGCCCTCCATGCCGCGAACACCTTCTACAGCACTGCCCGCCAGGATATCCAAGTAAGGCTTTGCCAATTCGCCCGCCTGCGAAGCAGGAAGCAACGGCGTGTTGGCTCCTCCCCAGAGCTGGCATTCAAAGGTAATCGCTCTTATCAGAGCGGCCGCGGAGTCCACCGGAACGGCAATCCGCTCCGGACGAATCGTGATCCGCACTGCCTGCGGCCCCTTGAGCGTCTCGTCATCCAGCAGAATCTTCATCTCGTCCTGTCTTCCCAATCTGGCTATTCGTACAGCCAAGCATGGAAAGCACTGTTCCCGACTTCATGCGCGTCAAACACACCCCTCAGGGCGCTGCCTTAAGCAATGTACAGCCAACAGCGAGACCAGAAGGTCCCCGGCGATGCTCCCGCTGGGGGGGCTGAGCTTGGCTGCTTAGCGTGCTGAATCACGCGTTTAGCCCACGCGTGTGCCACCTTGCTGTTCTGGGATCGGGAATGAAGCATTCCCGATCCCAGAACTCACGACACTTCTAGATCCGAACAAGGCGAGCGCCACGGGCACCACGAACCCGAAAGACGCGGTGGAGAACACTCTGCACAAGGCCATCTGCACCCACAAGGTCACCCTGTCAGCTGCCCAGAATGCGATCGCCCACAACTGGGTCACCGCGGTCAAAGACCTCGGTTTGTAGCAGCGCGGACCGCTGCATTGACCATCCGGGATCTCTCAAATCCCGACGGCGGCCCTCATGCAATCCAGACCCTCTTGCAAGGAGCAATCGACGCGTTCGGCAGCAAATGGGGGTCAAGGAGCGCATCGTAGGATAGAGCGTGCCTGTCCCGCTCCCCTACAAAGTGGGCTGGCACTTTCCTTGGCCAACGAGGGAGAGCCCGGTGAGGTCGCCGGCGCCGAACGAAACCACTCCTGGGGTCTCCGAGGGATTCATGATCTGGCTAGGGTCGTTGGCATGGTCCAGGCCAACCACGTGACCGAGCTCGTGCTCGATCACAGCCCTCACCTGTTCCGTTCCGAGTTCCGCCGACATCCGTTGGAGTGCAGGGCCGTTCAGCTCCACCTGCCCGCTGACGTAGGTGAAGCCGGTATTCCCAAAGCTGACAGCTTCGCTGCCTCCCAGGCCCATGACAGTTTCCCCTTGCGCGGGATTCGTGAATTTCGGTTGTTCGGCGTGGGTCTCCCAGGCGATGAGCACCGGAGCCCAACGGTCCCCGTACCGATCCTTCTGATATGACCGATGGCCCGCGGACGGAGCCTCGGTCGTGTCGCCGTCGTTGACGAAGGTCAGTCCAGTTGCGTGGGAGATCGCAGTGACAGCTTCCTGGATGAGCTCGGGGCCGACTGCCGGTGAGTTGTCGGGGCGGGTGACGTAATGGATCGCCCGGCACGGATCATAGGTGACCGGACTGCCGTCCTCACCCTTCTGCAGGAAGGCGTATGACTTGCTGGTCACGGTCAGCGGTGCAGGCTGACCAAGGGGGCTCGGGTTTTCCCCGATACCCGCCGGTGGATGATCCTTTGCCTGGAGCGCCGCCGCGCCGGCTGCAGGACCGCCGGGTGCCAAGGGCCCGATCGCACCCGGATTGGCGATGCCATTTAGTCCACCAAGTCCGTTCAGCCCGGGCACAAAGGGGCCTACGAAATAGAGCCCAGCCAGAAGCACAACAATCCCGGCGACGATCGAAGCAGCTCTAGCAACCCGCCGCAGTTTCTTGGGTCGCGGGGTAGGATCAGCTGCTTCGCGCCAGGCAGTCGGCGTCGGCGTACCTTCTCCCAGCATTTCTTCGAGCTTCCACAGCGGAATACGTTCCGGCACTTTCCGTGGCCCAGATGCCGAGCCTCCGGTGACCTCCCCGAAGATGCCTTCGTTGTCCCTCGAATCCCCCATCGTCAGAGTTTATCCCCCGTCCCGAACAGACATCCCATATTCCGGACCACATCAAGGGCCTTCGGAACAACGCGCGCTCTTAGGTCATCGGAAATACTCTGAATCCATCCTTGGACCGGCTCACGCCCCAGAGCAAGACGGACCCGTCGAGCCTTCGGACGGCGATGGACCGTTGGACGCTCAAGATGTCCACATCCTGCGGGTAGTCGCACTCGGTGTGCGCTGTGAACTCATCGGCGAATCTGCGGTTGAAGATGAGAGCAAGCCCCTTCCACTTCCGTTTCTCGTACGTGGACAACCCGAAAGAGAAAGCCACCGCGATTCCCGCGACGATGAACAGAGGCCATTTGGGAAGTTCAGCCGACCCGAACAAGGTGACACCCGACAGGATCCAGAACAGGAGGAAGAAAACTCCCGACATGATCCTGACGGCTCTGTATTTCCTCGCTTCGGGGAATGCAACAGTGAAGGCCGTGCGACGATCATCCATGAGGCGCCCCGATCCGCGTTGCAAAGTGCGTTTCTTGCTAGTGAACCAAGAATGTCGAACCGACGATAGAACCTGGCCTCATCCGGCGGGGTGCCTCCGGAGTGACGGCAACGTCGTCGAGTCCCCGGGGTGGTAGAGGCGCCTAGCCATCGGGAAGGCCGAATCGGATTTGAAATCCAAACCCGAAGCATGCTTAGTATGTAGTAACGGCCGTATCGATCGGCTGCCGAACCAGAGGAGGAAACACCATGGGACTAGGCGACAAGATTGAGAACGCTGCCGAGAAGGCTGGCGGCAAGGGCAAGGAAGCTGCCGGGAACGCCACAGGCGATGAAAACCTGAAGGCGGAAGGCAAGGCCGACCAAGCCAAGGGCGATTTGAAGCAGGCCGGCGAGAAGGTCAAGGACGCCTTCAAAAAGGACTGACCTGACCCGTAGAGCAAAGGGCGCATCCCAGCGGGGTGCGCCCTTCGCCGTGCCCGGTACTCGATTCCAGACAGGCTCCCGCGGGCAAACACTCCGCATACTTACCAATCATGGACGCCGGGCAACCTCACCGGTACTGTGATCACACCCGAATGTTGCTCATCCGGGTACTGTGTCAATGGAGTCGCAGTGAAATCACATCTGGGGGATTTGATGACAACGCTGGTCCAGTCCGAGGGCGAATTACACCACGACGCAGAGGTCAACACCGTTTCCGGCGTGGACGGCGGTGGAGCGGGGTTCAGCCCAGAACATGAAAATGTCAGGATTGAGGACGCAGGTGAAGGGACCCTCAGGATCATTTTGCGGCCGGGCGGCCGAATCACCGCAGAAGACGGGGGTCTTGTCCAGGAGCGGTACCTGGCGCTGACGGGCGGAAGGGGCGCTGCGGTCCTACTTCAGGTCATCGGCGTCGAGTCTGTCAGCCGCGACGCCGTCCGATTCTTCAGCGAAGCGGCCACTATCACGGCCTTCGCGATTCTGGGTAGCACGCCGGTGGATCGTGTCATTGCCCACGGCAGGCACGGGCTCCCCGCACCGCAGTGCCCCACCCGGTATTTCTCCGATGAACAAGAAGCCTTGGGGTGGTTGCGCGAGCTGCGTGCTGATGCCGCAAAATAGGCACCAGGACGTCTTCGAAGTACACCGCCCTCATCCCTCCCCTCTGAACAACGCGGGGTCACTTACGGCCCATTTGGTGCCGCTGAATGGGCCGTAAGTGACCCCGCGTTGCGAGATCCCGCGTTGAGAACTGCGCGAGTTAAGAACTATGCGAAGTCCGAGACTGCCGGATCCGGTCCGATGCGGCCTTCGGCGCCTCGGTCCAGGCCGTTGATGGCCTCGATGTCGGCCTCATCCAAGGTGACGCCAAGGGCTGCGAAGTTCTCCTGGATCCGGGACTCGGTCACGGACTTGGGGATCACAACGTTGCCGATCGCGAGGTGCCAGGCGATAACCACCTGCGCCGGGGTGGCGCCGTGCTTGGCAGCAATCTGCGCGATGGTGGCGTTCTCAAGGAGCTCGCCACCCTGGCCAAGAGGCGACCAGGCCTGCGTCAAAATGCCCCGGGCAGCGGCGAACTCACGGAGTTCGGACTGGTTGAAGAACGGGTGGAGCTCGATCTGGTGGATCGCCGGAACCACGCCGGTCTCGTCGATCAGGCGCTGCAGGCCTTCCTTGCTGAAGTTGGAGACGCCGATGGACTTGATGCGTCCGCGCTTCTGGAGCTCGATGAGGGCCTTCCACGTGTCCACGAACTTGTCCTGCTTGGGCTGCATCCAGTGGATCAGGTACAGGTCAAGGGTTTCCAGGCCGAGGCGGTTCATGGACTCTTCGAAAGCCGCGAGCGTGGACCCGTAGCCCTGGTCCGCATTCCACAGCTTGGTGGTGATGAAGATTTCCTCGGGCTTGAGGCCGGAGGATGCTATGGCGCGCCCTACGCCTGCCTCGTTGCCGTAGATCTTGGCGGTATCGATGTGGCGGTAGCCGGCGTCGAAGGCCTGACGCACTACCTTTTCGGCTACATCGTCCTCAACCTGCCACACCCCGTAGCCGAGCTGGGGGATGGAGTTGCCGTCGTTAAAAGTAAGGTTCGGTGACGAAGTCATGGCTTCCATCCTGCCAGCCGTGCACACGGGGTGGCTACGGATTCCAGCCCCTCTAAGCTAGGCGCTTAATAGTTGTTATGTGGGAATAGACGCGTCTGCACCTAACTCGCCGAACTCTATGTGCCGGCTTTGGTCCCCAGCAACCGTTCGGCTTCCTCGACGTGCTCGTAAACGGCTTCGGCGCGTCGCCGTACCGAAGCCGCACCCACAGGAACGGGCCCGACGGCGAGACGCAGCATCGCGGCCGCCTCCGCCGTCGTGGCAAGAGAGTTACCCGCTTTGGACAGCGCGCGATGGACACCTGCGAGCGATCCCGGAATATCCAGCCCGTCACTGGGCGAACGGAGCTGGGCCTCCACGCAGACCGCACGAACCCTGGACGACAAGTCCGCCAGTTCGTTGGCAATGGCTACGAGTTCGCCGTAGAGCTGCTCGTCTTCGACACCTTCCAGCACCTGGTGATAGCGATCAAGGCCGCGGTGAAAGCGGTCGTGGGCACGGCGCCACAATCCTTTGCCAAGTTCAGCGTCATCCTTCCGCCCCTGCCGGACGGCCCCAAAGAATCCCAAACCAGCGCTCAGAGGTACTGGCCCGGACCGTGGTCCGGATCTTCAACTCGAGCAGGTTTGCCTGGTTCCGCTTCTTTGCCGGGAAGGTGGGCACGCTGGGGCTCACCGTTCTCCCCGATAACGACTCCGGGAGCAATCATGGTTCCGGGCGGGAGCTGGCGAAGCTGCAGCTGGGCAACAGCGTGCTCCCGGGCTGCCTGCTGTGCGGCGATAGCGGTCTGGATTCCGTGGAACAAGCCCTCGAGCCAGCCGACAAGCTGCGCCTGCGCAATCCGGAGCTCAGCGTCGGAAGGGGTCGCATTTTCAGGGAAAGGGAGGCTGATACGTTCCAGCTCCTCCACTAGTTCCGGAGCGAGGCCCTCTTCCAACTCTTTGATGGAGCGTTCGTGGATCGCGGCAAGGCGTCCGCGCGCTGCCTCGTCCAGGGGAGCGCTCTTCACTTCTTCGAGGAGCTGGCGGATCATGGTGCCGATCCGCATGACCTTGGCTGGTTCGTCGACGAGGTCCTGGAGGGTGCTGCCCTTCTTGGCGCCAGGCTTCCCGTCGGCCCTGGGGCCCGCTTCCGATGTGCTCTGTGCCGTGCCAGCGTCCAAGGTTGTGCCCTCCACCGGGATGTCGTCAAAACTCTCGCCACTGGGTTGAGTGTCGTCCTGATCGCTCATGCGTTCATACTCTCATGTGCCGCAACTCAGCCCAGCGCCTTGACCAGTATTTCGCCTTCGTCCTTAGCGAAACCACATTTTTCGTAGAAACCCGTTGCATAGAGGTTGGCCGGGACCCAGACTTCTTCCAGCCCGTGTTCCCGCATCCACTCCTCCATGACTGCCAGAAGGGACCGGCCGATACCGCGGCGGCGCCACTGCGCATGGGTCCCCATTTCCATGAGGAGCAGTTCCGCCCAGGGCCCGGCATTACGGCGGCGCTGAATGCAGCAGTGGAGGAATCCCACCATCCCCCCGCCGAGCTCAGCCAGCCAAAACAGCACGGCGGGGTCGCCCAGGAAGGAGCGGGCGCCGTCGTACGTCAACGCGCCCGACGGCGGGACTGAAGGATCTTCGTCGAACAAGTTATCCATCTCCGCCAGGCTGATCAGCGCGCCGGCGTCATCGGGACCAAGCAGCCGGATCCGGACGTCGGCATTCGTCAATGTTTCGATGTCAGCACCTCCCCTGCGGAGCAGTCTATGCGGTGGTTGTCCCGTTGCCGCGGACGATTCCGATCACGCCGTTGCTGGCGCCATTGGACTGCTGGACCAGCCTGGCTTCGCAAAGATCCAGCCAGCGGGCCTCCGCCTCGGCATGGAAGATCAGGGAGTCCAGGACAAGCAGCCTGGCGGTATCGGTCACTCTTTGGTTGGCGGCCAGGTCCTTGCGGTCCTGGGTGTACTCCTGCAGTTCCCGCAGGGATATCTCACGTTGGGCCTGGATGAGAGCGTGTGCGTCGGTCCCCGCCGTCGAGACGGCCAACGCCAGCTTGATGGCCAATTCGTTCCTCGGCGGCGCTCCACGATCCACCGCTGTTGAAAACCATCGGCGGATCTCCACAGTCCCCGCGTCGGTGATGCTGAAAAGCACGTGGCCTCGGCCGTCGTCGCCCTCTTTGCGGACCAAAGCGTCGCGCTCCAGCCGGTTCAACGTGGTGTACACCTGCCCGATGTTCAGCGGCCAGACGGATCCCGTGCGTTCCTCGAACGCCGCCCGCAATTGGTAGCCGTAGCGTGGTTGCTCCTGAAGCAATGCCAGGATGCTGTACCGGATGGACATCGCTCTCCTTCGTGCTGCCGGTTTTGCGGATGTCGCTAGAGCAGCAGAAGGACCTTGCCCATGTGCTCGCCGGAATCGAAGTACTCGTGGGCTTCGCGGACCTGCTCCAAAGGGAACGACTTGGCCACGAGCGGCTTGATCCGGCCGTCGGCCAGCATCGGCCAGACCGATTCGCGGACGGCGTTCATAATGACACCTTTTTCGGCGACCGGCCGCGGGCGCAGCGCTGTGCCGATGATCGCCGCACGTTTGCTGACCAGCTGGCCGAGGTTGAGTTCGCCCTTGACGCCACCTTGCAGCCCGATCACCACCAGCCTTCCGTAGTCCGCGAGTGCTTCCACGTTTTGCTGCAGGTATTTGGCACCGACGACGTCGAGAATCACGTCCGCGCCTTTGCCGCCGTTTTGTGCCTTGAGGCTTTCGGCGAAATCTTCTTCCGCGTAGTTGATGGCGATGTCGGCTCCGAGGAAGGCTTTCGCGGTTCCGACCTTTTCGGCCGTTCCGGCCGTCGTCGCGACCGTGGCGCCGTGCGCTTTGGCGAGTTGGATGGCCATGGTGCCGATGCCGCCAGTGGCGCCGTGGATCAGTACCGTCTCACCCGCTTGCAGTTGTGCAGTCATGATGAGGTTCGAGTACACCGTGGCGGCTACCTCAGGCAAGGACGCGGCGGTGACCAGATCCACGCCGTCGGGCAATCGCAAGACCTGCTCCGCGGGGACAGCAACCTGCTGTGCATAGCCGCCACCCGAAAGCAGCGCCACTACCTTGTCACCCACGGAAAACGGTTTGCTCACCTCGGGCCCGAACGCTGCAATCCGGCCGGAGACTTCAAGGCCGGGAATGTCGGACGCTCCCGGTGGTGGCGGGTAGAAACCGCGGCGCTGCTGGACATCGGCCCTGTTGAGACCTGCGGCGACGACGTCGATGAGAACCTCGCCGGGGCCGGGAACCGGAGCAGGGACGTCGCGGATTTCCAGAACCTCGGGTCCGCCCGGTTCGGAGATGTAGACGGCTTTCATAGAGTGCTCCCGATCTTGCTCAGTGCAATTGGCCTTTCAGACACCTTAACCGCGTTAATCGCGGAGGCAGGTTTTTGGCACAGCCAACTCCCTATGAAACACTACTAGGCAGGGAAGGTTGTCCGAGCGGCCTAAGGAGCTGGTCTTGAAAACCAGTGTGCGGTAACCCCGCACCAAGGGTTCAAATCCCTTACCTTCCGCGTGGCGCGCTTTAAGGCGCGAACTGGCAGCAGATGCCCACAGAATCGCTTCTTGTGGGCATCTGCTGCTTTTTCGACGGCGATAGCCAGTTCAGTAGCTGCGGTCCCCGAATCGGCGCTGCACGTCGAGCAGGAATTTGAGCCCGCCGTCAGACAGTTCCGAGTTCCGGAGACTCCAGCTGGCCGACTCCCGCAACGCCAGGCACCGGAGGGTCCGGCTGTTGTCCAGATCCAGGTGCCAGGCGTCATCCAAGGGAATCTCGGTGCCGCCAGGCATCCGGTAACCCTTTGCGTGGAGCGCCGACTGAATCACTTCCCGGCGCACGTTGTACGGGGGCGCCTCGCCGCTAACAGCCCAATGGACCAGCAGTCGCATGACCTCTTTGTCGACGCCGTGCTGCGGAAAGGCGAACCGCTCGGCCAGATAGTCCCACAGGGCTGCAGGATCCTGCACAGCGTGACGGCCAGCGGGGGTGAGGACCAGCCTTCCTTTAAACTTGCGTAACAGTTTCCAATCCTGCAGTTGTTCACGAAGGTCCAGGATCGGAACAACGTTGTTTTCATTTCGCCCCGGCATCGGCCACTCATCATCCCAGCCGAGCTGGGTCATGGCCCGTTTGACTATTGCGGGCTTGAGATAGCCGGCGGATGTCAGTTCCAGCCCGTCCGGGTGTGCTGCATTTAGAAACCACGAAACCGGGCCAAGGACGGTCTCCCTGTCTTCCGGTGTAGCGTCGCCCGGCCAGATCCGTCGTGCCAGTTGGCGCAACTGCCCATTCACCGCGACGAGATCGAAGTCGGTGGGGTCGAAATCGGCTGCCGGCTGATGGGTTACCAATTCGAGCCACTTCGCGCACTGGCCATGCTCGGAGTGGCCAGGGTTGCCAAGCACGGCCACCACATTCGCGTAGCCCGCTGCCCCGCCGGAGTCTTCCAGGGGTCCCCGCATCGCCCCATCGAGGCAGGCAACGGTGTTTTCAGGGAGAGTGGCCGGGCCCACGACCTCGATCTCGTGAATCCACGAATCACCAAAATCGTACTCGTACTCCAGCGGAGCTTTACCCGGCCGGGCCGGGTCAATGAGCTCAAGCAGCCCGACGTCGGCAGCAAGCTCGGCGCCGGGTTGCACGCCGTCGTCGTCGGTTCCGATGATGATCCGGCGGACGCCCTTACGATCGACACCGCTAACGCCGTAAAGGTGGCAATCCTTCCAACCGAAGGCCGTCTGAATGCTTCCGTGCAGCACAGCGACGGTGGCCGACTCGGGGAGGACCACCCGCCTCCAAATGAGCGGTTCAGTATCGCGAATTTCTATGCGGAGCTCGACGGCGGGAAACTGCTTGGGTGCGTCCATATCGGCCATTCTGCCAGTAGGGGCAGCGACGCCGGAACGCCCCTGATGCAGCCTAGACGGCTACTTCGACATATCCGTCCACCAAACGGGTGGCGTAGCTTGCAAGCCGCAGTTCGGGGTTGCTAAAGCATTCGCCGGTTTCCAGGTCGTACACCTCTTTGTGAAGCGGCGAGGCGATCGTGGGACGACTGCCCCGGGAACCGACGATTCCCCGCGCCATGACGTTGGAGAGGGTTGCGGGGTCCTGCTGGGATACGGCCAGGACTTCATCCGGCGTGGTGCGGAAGAGCGCTACTTGCCTGCCTCCGACCAGGGCAGCTTCGCCCCAGGCCGGTTCCAGCTCGTCGATCGCGCAGACGCGGTGCCAGCCGGACGCGGTCGGTGCGCTCTGCTGTTGTTCCTTTTCACGATCCAGAATTACGGTCATTTCAGCCCCTATCGCTTAGCCTGCCGGTCCGGCGGATCCAATTCCGCCATCCGGCACGGGCCGTTTGCGGCCACAACTTCACGGTAGGCCCGCCATGTTTCGCCGGAATGCAATCAATGTGTCCTGCTCGTAAAGGAGACCTCACATAACCGCAATCCTCACCGTGATGCCGAAGTTAAGCCCCCGAAACAAAAGGGAAACTGACGCGAAACTGCGCGTCTTTAGTCTGAAGTGACAAGTCGCGGATGACGGTTCTGCGGCACATGCGAAAGGCCGCCAGTGACCGGACATACTTCCCCTTCAGAGAACCCGCGCCGCATTGTTGTCGCGGGCGGGGGCCCTGCGGCCCACCGTTTTGCCGATGCCATGCATACCCGCGGTCTCGAGGGCTGGCACGTCACGGTCCTGACCGAGGAAGCACATCTTCCCTACGACCGGGTCACGCTGAGCAAGGCGCTCATCGAGGTGGACTACGACCTCACCCTCGGGCATGCATCGATGTGGGACCACGAAGCCCTGGACCTGCGGACTGGCGAGCGGGTAGTCAAGATCAACCCCGAAGCCAAGTCCGTGGAAACCGCCGCCGGCAACAGCTACGAATACGATGCACTCGTGGTCGCGACGGGTTCGAACGCCGCGCGCCTCCCGATCCCGGGTGCCGAACACACCCACGTCTACCGAACGCTCGAAGACGTCTGGGCCATCAACAAGGCGATCACCGAACTCACCGCGAAACTGGGACGCAGGATCAAAGCCGTCACAATCGGCGGCGGCCTCCTGGGCCTTGAATCGGCCGCCGGGACTGAGCGGCTTGGCGCCACCCCGATCGTCATCGACGGTGCGCCATGGCTGATGGCCACGCAGCTCGACGAAGGCGCTGGCCAGGCAATGGGCCGGCTCATCAAGGACAAAGGCTTCGAAATCCACGGCGGCGTGTTCCCCTCGGAAGTATTGTCCGACGACGGCCAGGTCACCGGCGTCCTCATGGCTGACGGCCGCATCATCGACGCCGACATCGTGATCGTCGCGATCGGGGTCAGGCCCCGCGACGAGCTCTTCCGTGCAGCGGAGGGTGAGGAGCAGGTCTTTACGCTTGGTCCGCGCGGCGGTGTTGTCATTTCCGATGGTTGCGAAACCGAGATCCCCGGCATCTTCGCTATTGGTGAAGTCGCCAACTTCGGCGGGATGTGCCTGGGGCTCGTGGCTCCGGCGAACACGATGGCCGAGATCGTGGCCGACCGGCTGCACGGCGGCCAAGCGACGTTCCCCGGCTTCGACACCGCCACCAAGCTCAAGCTCTCCGGAGTGGACGTGGCCAGCTTCGGCGATGCGTTCGCCAAGACCGAGCACTCCCTGGAGATCGTGTACGCCGACCCCGCACGCGGCGTCTACCAGAAGATCGTCACCACTGACGATGCCAAGACCCTCCTCGGCGGGATCTTCGTCGGCGACGCCACCCCGTACATGAGCCTGCGCCCCCTGCTGGGCCGGGAACTGCCTGCCGAACCCGGCGCCTACCTCACCGCGGCCGGCGGCGGGGACGCCCCCGAGACCGAACTCCCGGATGACGCGATCCTGTGCTCCTGCAACAACGTGGCCGCAGGATCTATCCGGGACGCCGTCAACGCGTGCGGGACATGCGAAGGCAAGGAGCCGGTCCACGACGTGCCAGGCCTCAAGGCCTGCACCCGGGCCGGCACCCAGTGCGGCTCCTGCGTCCCGATGATCAAGAAACTCCTCGAAGGGGAACTGAAGAAGTCCGGCATCGAAGTCTCCAAGGCCCTGTGCGAGCACTTCAGCCTCTCCCGCCAGGAACTCTTCGACGCCATCCGCGTGCTGGAGCTGACCTCCTTCGAGGACATCCTGGCCAAATACGGCACCGGCGCGGGCTGCGACATCTGCAAGCCCACCATCGCGTCCATCCTGGCCTCCCAGAACAGTGAATACGTGCTCGACGCCGGCCGCGGCACCTTGCAGGACACCAACGACCGCGCACTGGCCAACATGCAAAAGGACGGCACCTACTCGGTGGTCCCCCGCATCCCGGGCGGGGAGATTACACCGGACAAGCTCGTGGTCATCGGGACGATCGCCAAGAAGTACGGCCTCTACACGAAGATCACCGGTGGGCAGCGGATCGACATGTTCGGGGCCCGCCTCGAACAGCTCCCGGAGATCTGGGGCGAGCTCATTGACGCAGGCATGGAATCCGGCCAGGCGTACGGCAAGAGCCTGCGCACCGTGAAGTCCTGCGTGGGCTCCACGTGGTGCCGCTTCGGTGTGCTCGACTCTGTTTCCATGGCCATCAACCTCGAGCTGCGCTATCGGGGACTGCGCAGCCCGCACAAACTCAAAATGGGCGTCTCCGGTTGCGCCCGCGAATGCGCCGAAGCCCGTGGCAAGGACGTCGGCGTGATCGCGACTTCGGAAGGCTGGAACCTATACGTCGGCGGCAACGGCGGCGCGAACCCCGCCCACGCCCAGCTCCTTGCCGGCGGCTTGGACGACGAGACCCTGGTGAAGTACATCGACCGCTACTTCATGTACTACATCCGCACCGCCGACCGGCTTCAACGCACCGCCCGCTGGCAGGAAGAGCTCGACGGCGGCCTGGAGCACGTGCGCCAGGTGGTCGTCGAGGACTCGCTCGGCATCGCCGACGAGCTCGAGGCCGCCATGGCCAAGCACGTCGGGTCCTACGAGGACGAGTGGGCCGCGACCCTGAAGGACCCGGAACGGCTGCGCCGCTTCCGTTCCTTCGTCAACGCCCCCGAGCAGGAAGATGAGGCCATCGTCTTCGTCCCGGAACGCGGCCAGATCCGTCCGGCCACCAACGAAGAGAAGAGCGCCGTCTTGATTTCTTCCGCGAGCATCCCGGTCCGCGGAAGGGACTAAGGACGCACCTCGACGGCGAGCTACGGGGACGGGCGGGCTAAGGCGGCGGCGAGTGGTCGCCGCGGGCTCCGACCACGCCGCCTCGTAGCTCGCCGTCAGCGTTTTCCAGAAGCGCGCTCAAGCGCTCGACCTGCTCAGCCAGCCGGCGAATCTCCTGCTTCATGGGTTCCTCGGCGACTGTCGCGGCCGCCGCAGCTCCGGAAGAGACTTGTTCAACGAGCCAAGAGGCAACCGATGCGGTCACGACGCCCAGGACGGCGATTCCGCAAACCATCAAGCCGCCGGCAACGCAGCGTCCCACCACCGTCACCGGGTAGTGGTCCCCGTAGCCGACGGTGGTGATGGTGACCATCGCCCACCAGATGGCGTCGCCAAAGTTGGTGATGTTAGCGCCGGCGGCGTTCTCCTCCGCATCAAGCACGGCGAGCGCACCACAGTACGTCAGGAGGGCCGCGGACCCGAGGACGAAAGTGAGGATCCGGCCTCGCATGGCGTTCCCGGCTGTGCGATGAAGCAGCTTCAGGAGTGTCACGAGCCGCAACAACCTCAAGGGCCTGAGGACCGGGAGTGCCAGGATCAGCAATTCGTGCAGGTTCCGCACGAACCACTTGGCGCGCCGCCGCGCCAAGACGAGGCACATCGCATAGTCCAGGGCAAACACCAGCCACGTGACCCAAATGATGGTGTCAACAACCGTGGATTGGGCCTCGCTGAGATTGGCAATCACCTGGAATGAATAGGCCACCAGGAACAGCACCGCTGCCGCCACCATGGGCCATTCGGAAACCTGCCGCCATCGTTCTTGGGTCATTGGTCGATATTAGCCACCTACCCTATCGACCGCGTTCACCTGCTGGCACCCGGCTGCCTCCCAGCAAACGTTCATCTCGCAGTAACCGGTACTGGCTAGGATCGAGCCCATGATTAATATGATCCAGGCCATCGTCATGGGCCTGCTGCAGGGAATCACCGAGCTCTTCCCGATTTCCAGCCTCGGCCACAGCGTCATCCTGCCCAAGCTCTTCGGTTGGGGCCTGGACCAGAAGGCGCCGGAATTCCTGAACTTCCTCATTGCCACCCACCTGGCTACAGCAATTGTGCTGTTCTTCTTCTTCCTCCGGGACTGGATTGAGATTGCCAAGGGCCTTGGCCGTTCAATCCGGGACAGGAAGATTGCTCCGTCAGACACGTATGCAAAGCTCGGCTGGCTCCTCGTGGTTGGAACCGTGCCTGCGGGAATCATCGGTTTGGTCCTGGAGAAGCCTATCCGGAACCTCTTCGGTTCCCCGCTGATCGCCGCGGCCTTCCTGGTGGTCAACGGTCTGGTCCTTTTCGGGGCCGAACGCCTGCGGACAAGAGACAGCCGCCGTGCCGCGGAGCAGCCCGCCACCGCAACGGCTTCCGACGCCGAAATCGCCACCCTGCCGTGGAAGCGCGCCTTGGCAATCGGAACGGCCCAGGCAGCCGCCCTGATCCCGGGCATCTCCCGCTCCGGCTCGTCCATGGCCGGCGGTTTGCTGTCCGGGCTGAACAACGAGAACGCCGCGCGCTTCAGCTTCCTGCTCGCCACGCCGATCATCGGCGCGGCCGCCGTGCTCAAGCTGCCTGACCTTTTCACTCCGGCCATGGCCGACGAGCGTGGCGTGTTCCTGGTGGGGGCGCTGTGCGCGGGTGTCGCCGCATGGTTCGCCACCAAGTTCCTGCTTCGCTTCTTCGAGACCCGGACCCTGACACCGTTTGCCATCTACTCGGTGGTCGGCGGAGCGATCTACTTCATTTTGATGCTCGTCATGGGCTAGGGTCCGCTAATGGCATCGAGCCAAGGCATTGAAACTGTCAGAGGCCCCGCATAGGGTTTTGTCTGTCTCCACCACCCACACATGAAACCGTGGAACAACCGCGGTAACGACACAGGAGAAAACATGCCCACGCCTGACATCACCCCCGGCTCACCTTGCTGGATCGACCTGATGACCTCGGACCCGGAGAAGGCAAAGTCCTTCTACAACACGCTCTTCGGCTGGACCTACGAGACCGGGGATCAGGAAAAGTACGGTGGCTACATCACCGCCTCGAAGGACGGCAAGATGGTGGCCGGGATCATGCAGAAGCAGGAAAACATGGGCCAGATGCCCGATGTCTGGTCCACTTACCTGCGGACTGACGACATCAAGGCCACCACCGAAGCAGCCCTCGCCAACGGCGGCCAGGTCTACATGGAACCCATGGAAGTTCCGGACCAGGGAACCATGGCCATGTACGCGGATTCCTCCGGAGCGGCCATCGGTGCCTGGCAGTTCGGCGAGATGAAGGGCTATCAGCTGGCTGCCGAAACAGGCGCGCCGGCCTGGCACGAGCTCTTCGCCAAGGAGTACGACTCGGCCGTTTCCTTCTACCAAAACGTCTTTGGTTGGGAAACCACGGTCGTGGGCGACACCCCGGAGTTCCGTTACACGACGCTCGGTGAGGGCGACAACTCCAAGGCAGGCATCATGGATGCCTCCGGTTTCCTCCCTGCCGAGGTGCCGTCCTACTGGGGCGTCTACTTCGCGGTGGACAAGGTCGATGACACCATCGAGCAGGCCGTCTCCCTGGGCGCCACCGTGGTCCAGGCGGCTGAGGACACCCCCTACGGCCGGATGGCCACCCTGACCGACCCGACGGGTGCGATCTTCAAACTCATCCAAAACCAGGCTGCATAAGCCCAACCGCCAGGCGCAGCCCGCTACCGCCAGAGAGCATGCTCTCCCCCGGGACCGACGAGTGGACATATCAGGCTTATGTCCACTCGTCGGAACGGGCAGGGAGCATGCTCATTCTTGTTGGGGGAATATGCTCATTTTTGGAGCGGAAGGCCGAGCATGTCCCTGGCGATTTCGTCGGCGTCGCGGAGGGTCCGTTGGCCACTCCGATAGCCGCGACCATCGGATGGCCGGGCTTCGGCCGCGATGGCTGTCCCCCATTGGGTGGAAGAAAGCTGCAGGCCGAGGGCGTACATTCCCGGAGTCACGGAACCGTTGGCGCCCACCACGCGGTACGGATGCGGCTGGACATCCAAGCCGGACGTCTGCACCGGCGTTCCCTCGGCAGTCATCATCACCTTGGGCCGCACCAATCCGTCGGCGAGCAACTGCCGCAGGAACGGAGAAACACTCACGCCTACCCGGTTCGCCGGGGACATGGCCTCAATAAGGATCCTGGCTTCCGCGGCGTCGTCGTGCACCCAGGCAGATACCGCCCGGAAGACGCGCTGGGAACGGTCGACGCTGAACCGCGGATCCGGGCCCACAAAGCTCACGACGCCGGCACGCGCCAAAGCGGCCAATTGTTCGGCGCGCAGCGCTGGAGGACCGCTCGCGAGCCCCTCAACGAAGGATTCGAACCAGCCGCGCAGCTCGCCCACCCACGATTCGTCCGTGATACCGCCGTCGGCCACGGCGCTCTTCAGGATGGCCCGTCCGGTGTGCAACGCACCGATGGCCATCTTCACGGGATCCGACTCTCCCAGGGCGGAGCGGCGGGCGTCATCGTCCAGATAGTCCACGACGGCGGCGTCGAGTTCCTTCCTGGACGCGAAGGAGTGCCCGGCCAAGGGCGCCGCGAGGCCCAGCAGGTCAAGGCGGCGCGACGATGCAACATGGGTGGAGACCAACTCGGCGACATGGTTTTCCCAGCGCCCGGTGGCATGCGCGTGGGGCTGCAACAAGTCTTCGAGAGCGGCCAGGAATTCCGTCGCATCAGACACGGCCACGGGCTCGGCCACAACCAGCGTTGAGTAGTAGGCCCACAAGGCGTCGCGATGCAGGAGGGGCCAAAGGTCATGGTCGAAGCCAGGCTGGATGCCGGCCGCGGCGAAGCGTTCCACCGCGCTCTCGGTCAGATACCGCAAGCGCACGGACTTGGGATAGTAACCGTCCAGCCCGGCCTTGGCCCGGTACGGAGTGCCGCGCCTGGATGCCGCAATGATCTTCGGTTCCTGGCCCGAAGGCAGGTACTTGAGCTTCCCGTGGAGACCGCCTTCGGCCGGCACGAACTGTCCGCCGCGGCCTTCGGTCAGCTGGCCCATGACGTCGAAGAAATTCAGCCCCATGCCCCGGACCAGGACCGTCTCCCCCGCAGGGACCAACGCCCAGTCCACATCGGCCGGAGCGGCCGGCGGCACATACAGCAGCCCGAGCTCCGCTGCCACCTCCCTGAACGAACGCTGCTCCGGGTTGAGCCGGGACTCAAGGTGGCCCAGCGCGAGGACGAGGGAATCCACGGTGAGCCGAGCGCCGTCGTCGAGTTCGACGTCGAACCCTCCGCCCGCTGGCTTCCCCGACGAACCGTCCGCCGGGCCTCCCGGCAGTGGATGCGCCGCCACGGCGTTGCTTCGGTGGAAGGCGATCTCCACTCCGGCCGGGACACGGTCCAGCAGTTCCTCAAGAGTCGAACGGAGATACCGTCCGTAGAGGGCACGGCTGGGAAAGTCGTGGGAGGCGAGCACGGCGAGTTCGGCCCGTTCCTCGGAGCTCAGGCCTTGACCGCCGACGGACTGCTTCTCCGTCCGCCACTGCTCAAAAGAGCCCCCGGCGAGGGGCGGCGCGAGTTGCTCGTCCTCGGGAATCAGTGTGGGGTAGAACGACTGCGTGTTCATGAGGTAGAGCCGGGACTGATCGGGCTGCCAGACGTGCCCGGGACCGGCGGGATAGGGGTCCACGACGTCGATGTGCAGGGAGCGTGTGTGCGTTTCCGTCGCGGCCCAATTGGCGAGCAATCGCTCCAGCACACTGGTGCCGCGGGGACCTGCCCCGATCAGCCCAACCCGGATGTTCTGCGATTTACCCACGCCCAAGCCTAACTTCTTGTGACTTGCTTCCTGCTCAGACAGTCACTCTAGGATGAGGCATGACCACCACAGCAGCTGATCAAGCGCCCGCGCCCGACAACGAAACTGCCCAGGGTACCGCAATCGCCCCCGAACCTGTCGACGAGAATATCTGGCTCGAAGACATTCATGGCGAGGAACAGCTGGCCTGGGTGCGGGAGCAAAATGCCCGCACCGAAGACTTGCTCGACGACGCCGAATACACCGCGCTGGAAGCCGGAATCCTGGAGGTTCTGGACTCCACCGACAGGATCGCCATGGTCAACAAGCGCGGCGAGCACTACTACAACTTCTGGAAAGACCAGCAGAACCCCAAGGGCCTCTGGCGCCGGACCACGTGGGAAAGCTACCTCAGCGACGCCCCGGAATGGGACGTGCTGCTCGACATCGACGCACTGGCCGCCGCCGAAGGCGAAGAATGGGTTTTCCACGGCGCCAACTTCCTGCGCCCGGCCAAAGGCGAACCGCACCGCCTCGCCGTCATCGCGCTCTCCCCCGACGGCGGCGACGCCAACCGCCACCGCGAGTTCGACGTCGAAACCCGCACCTTTGTGGACCCTGCCGCAGGCGGTTTCGACCTTCCGACCGCGAAGGGCAACGTGAGCTGGCTCGACGCCGACACCTTGCTGGTTGCCACGACCGCCGACGGCCTGCCGAAAACCAGCTCGTCGTACGCGCGCTCCGGTGTGAAGCTCCGCCGTGGCCAATCCCTGGCCGAAGCCGAGCGGATCTTCGAGATCCCCGAAGACCACATGATGGCGCTCGTCGCCCGCGACTCCACCCCGGGCTTCGAACGCACTTTCGCGGTGGACTGGATCGACTTCTTCAACCGGACCACGTCCGTGCTGCGCGATGACGCGTGGCTTGCCATCGATGTGCCCACCGACGTGAACCTCAGTTCCCACCGTGAATGGCTCATGTTCCGTCCTCGGCAGGACTGGAACGTGGACGGAACCACCTATCCTGCCGGATCCCTGTTGGCCGCCGACTTTGAGGGCTACCTGTCCGGGACACGTGACTTCACGGTGCTTTTCACCCCGGATGAGCACACCTCCCTCCAGTCATGGAGTTGGACCCGGAACTACCTCCTCCTGAACCTGCTGCACGACGTCTCGTCCGAGATCAGGGTGCTCGACCCGGCCCGCAAGGACTCCACCGGCGGGTGGGCCTCGACTTTATTGGATGCGTGCCCGCCGCTCCACGATGTGAACGCCTACGCCGTCGACGACGAGGACGAAGCAGAAGGCGACGACGCCGGAAACGACTACTGGCTCGTCGCTACCGGCTTCACCACCCCCACGACGCTCATGCGCGGCACCCTGTCCCCGGGTGTGGCCAGTTACACGCTCGACGCAGGCCACGACGGCGGGGTGGCGAGCACGCACGCGGTAGTGAAGTCCTCGCCGTCGTTCTTCAACGAGGCGGACTACGAGGTCCAGCAGCACTTCGCCACCTCAGCGGACGGCACGCGCGTGCCCTATTTCCAGGTGGCGTCCAAAGGCCTGGACCTCGACGGCGAGAACCCAACGCAGCTATCTGGCTACGGCGGGTTCGAGGTCTCAAGGACCCCCGCCTACAGCGGAGCCATCGGGCGCGCCTGGCTGGAACGCCGGAGCGAAGGCATTGCGCCCGACGACGGTTCCGCACCGCATTCACGCGGCGGCGTCTACGTCGTAGCCAACATCCGCGGCGGCGGCGAGTACGGTCCCGCGTGGCACAGCGCTGCCTTGCAGGCGAATCGACACCGCGCGTTCGAGGACTTCGCCGCTGTGGCACGGCACCTCATTTCGCGGGGCGTCACCAGTCCGCGGCGGCTCGGCTGCGTGGGCGGCTCCAACGGCGGACTGCTGGTGGGCAACATGCTCACCCAGTATCCGGAGCTGTTTGGAGCCGTCTCCTGCGGTGTCCCCTTGCTGGACATGCGCCGTTACACCAAGCTTTCGGCCGGCTACTCCTGGATTGCCGAATACGGCGACCCAGACGTCCCGGAACAGTGGGAGTACATCCGTACCTTCTCCCCGTACCACCTGCTGCGCGACGGCGTGGAGTACCCGGAGACGTTCATCTGGACAGCCACCTCCGATGACCGGGTAGGCCCGGTCCAGGCACGGAAGATGGCCGCCCGGATGCAGGCAATGGGCATCCCAAACGTGTGGTTCCACGAAGCACTCGAAGGCGGTCACGCGGGAGCCTCGGACAATCGCCAGGCGGCCTCGCTCCAAGCCCGCAGCCAGCACTTCCTGTGGCGTGCGCTTACGGGCAAGGAGGGTTCACGGCACTAACGCCCTCAACGGTGGAGCGCCCGACGGCGGCCCGCGTCGGGTCCGGCAGGCGGCGTGGCGGCGCCCGACGGCTGCCCGCGTCCCCGTTTTGCACTGGGTGCCCAGTTCTGCGTATCCTTGGTTGGCTAGCAATAGCAACTGGAGACGTGCCAGAGCGGCCGAATGGGCTTCACTGCTAATGAAGTGTGGGGCACAACTCCACCGGGGGTTCAAATCCCCCCGTCTCCGCGTTTTGGCCCCGGTCCTTGGACCGGGGCCTTTTTGCGTTCCGGGGCCTTCAGCGTCCGGTTCTGGCGGGGAAGATTCATGTCTCCGACTCCTTGAATTCAGCTTGCGCCAATAGCCTCGTCCGGGTAACGGAGACCACCGACGAGGAGAGATTCATGCGTTCAATGACGAGATTCGCGATCGCGACGGTTGGGGCCGTCTTGCTGTCAACCACGTTGCTCACTCCGCCGGCACTGGCGGCCAATGACGGCAACACTTCAGGACAGAATGGCTCCAACGGCAACGGACACCAAGGCAATACCGAAGCCTTCAGCTTCGGCGTGATCGGCGATGTACCCTACGGTGCCGCTGAGATCCAAGCCTTCCCGTCCTACATCCAGGACCTCAACGCACACAAGGAACTGAGCTTTGTAGCACACGTGGGCGACATCAAGAACGGGTCATCCCAGTGCACGGACCAGTACTTCGAAGCCATCAAGAAGAACTTCGACAGCTTCACGGCTCCGCTCGTCTACACCCCGGGCGACAACGAGTGGACTGACTGCCACCGAACGAACAACGGCGCCTACAACCCCCTCGAAAGACTGGCCAAGGTTCGGGAGGTGTTCTTCCCGAAGCCAGGTGTCACGCTTGGTTCGCCGATGCAGGTGAAGTCACAGGCAAAGGAAGGCTTCCCGGAGAACGTCAGCTTCCGCAAGCATGAGGTCGCCTTCACTGCCGTCAACATTCCGGGCAGCGATAATTCGATGCTGCCTTGGACAGGACTTGGCCAGAGCCAGCCGACCGCCGCCCAAATGGACGAGGTACAGCAGAGGACCGAAGCTGACATCCAGGAGTTGCGGGACACCTTCCGCAAGGCGCGGAACAACGGTGACCGGGCCGTCGTCGTGATGACGCAGGCGGACATGTTCGACCCGACAGTCGCAGCCCCTTCGCAGGCGGACTTTGGTGCTTTCAAGCCCCTGGTGCAGACCTTGATCGAGGAATCGAACTCGTTCGGCGGGCCGGTCTACCTGATCAACGGCGATAGCCACGTTTACAACCAAGACCACCCCCTTGCTGCCGGTTCCGCGTGGCTCTCCTTCTACGGGCAGGCCAGAGCAGCGAAGAACCTGACGCGAATCACCGTGGATGGATCCAACAATGCCAAGGACTGGCTCAAGGTCACGGTCAACCCCGAGGAAGCCACGAGCGTCATGTCGTTCGAGCGGGTCCCGTTCACGCACCCGGCTTCGTAGCTTTGCCCACAACACTGCGGCTGACTTCGGCTCCGGCGTGCCGGTGCAGCGTGAGGCTGTCCACCGTGCTCAACAGCATCACGGCAGCCATGGAGAGGAAGGCGCCACGGTACGCCGAGGAAGGGCCGTCGCCGAAGAACGACGCATGGTCGAAGAGACGCAGGAAGAGCGCACCCACTGCAATACCAGCGCCCGCGGCCAGTTGCACCAACGTGGCTGACACTGCGTTGGCCGAGGGAAGCTCCCCCGGGACGATATCCGCATACTGCACGGAGGCGTACGCCGAGAAGCCGATCGAACGGAAGGCCCCGCTGGCCAGCAGCAAGGCAAAAATCAAAGGCTCCGGGGTCCCTGCGTTGAGGGCCGCACAAGCGGCAAAGGTGACGGCCGAGGCGAAAGAGGCGAAGACCAACACCGGCTTGAAGCCGAATCGCCGAATGATGGGCGTCGTTGCGGGCTTGATGCCTATGTTGCCAATGAACACCGCTGCCACCATGGCACCGGATTTGAGTGGATCCCAGCCAAAGCCATCCTGGAACAACAGCGGCAGCAGAAAGGGCACCGAGCTGATGGTCAGGCGATAGACGAACCCTCCGGTTGACGTGGCCCGGAAAGTGCGCGTGGCGAAAACCCGGAGATCGAAGAGCGGAGCCCTGGCCTTGAGCATCCACCAGGCCGCTCCAGCCAAAGCCAATGCTCCGGCCAGCAGCACTGCTGCCGGAACCGCGCCCGCGCCGTGACCGCCGACCCCTTCAAGACCCACCACAAGCGATCCGACGCCGAACGTGGTGAGCGTGAGGCCGAGCCAATCGAGCCGCCGGCCCGCATCGCCCCCCTTGCGCGGAACCAGCCTCAGGGCTGCAACGAACGCAGCAAGCCCCAACGGCACGTTGATGAGGAAGATCCAGTGCCAGGAAAGATACGTTGTGAAAGCTCCGCCAACGAGCGGCGCCAAAACGGGCGCCAGCAACCCTGGCCAGACAAGGAATGCCGTGGCGCGGAGAAGCTCCGACTTGGGCGTGCCCCGCAGCACCACGAGAGTGCCTACCGGCACCATCATGGCTCCGCCGGCCCCCTGTGCCACCCGGCTCAAGGTCAGCAGAGTGAGGTCCTGGCTGGCCGCGCACAGCACCGACGCCACCGTGAAGACGGCGATCGCCAGACAGAAGATCCGGCGTGCGCCAAATCGTTCTGCGAGCCAGCTACTGAGCGGAATTCCCATGGCCACAGTCACCAGGTAGGCGGTCATCGTGATGTTGACATCGGCCGAGACTACTTTGAAGTCGGCGGCGATGCTCGGCATGGCGGTTGTAAGGACTGTTCCGTCCAGGAACTCCATGAAGAAGGTGGCGGCAACCAGCAAGGCGAGCCGTGGCTGCCACTTGGATTCGGACAGGACGTCCGGGGCTGCGCCCGTCACGCCGCTTGGCCGAGGACAAGAGGCAACACCGATCCTGCTCCGGCTTGCCTGAGAGCGCGGCCGGCAACAGTCATGGTCCAGCGGCTGTCCGCAAGGTCATCGACCAGAAGGATGCCTTGGCCGCCGAGCGACGCAAGGTTCTGTCCAAGTTCCGAACCCACCACGAGGCGCTCCCAGACACCGGCCAGCCGGTAGGCGCTGTTGCCGCCGCGCCCGCCAGTTGGTCCGCCGTGCTGGAGTTCGAGGGCTCCCAAATAGGGCATCCGGCCGATTCCGGCTATGCCGCGGGCCAAGGATTCGACGAGCGCCGGCTTATTCCTGGACGGGATGCTCACGACGGCTGCCGGACGCCCTTGGCCGCTCCACCCGGTGGATCGGCCGTCTCCGGCAGACCATTCGCGCAAGACCTGCACGCAAGCCTGCAACATGGCAGGTTCAACCTCGCGGTCAGCCGCACCGGCGGCAAAGAGCTCACGGAGGGCACCGCCCCAGCCGAGGTCCGTCAGGCGCGCCAACACGCGCCCTTCGGCCAGCAATTCCTCCGGTTTGATCTTGCCTTTCACCGCCACGCCCAGCCGGTCCATCCCGCTGGGCCATTGAAGCCGTGGCTCGAGCGCAATGCCCGCCCGGCGAAGCGTCTGCCCGGCGGCGTCGGCGGCGGCTGCTGCCACGTCCGCCGGGAACCACCTGCCGGCGCAATTGTCGCAGCGACCGCACGCACGCGCGGACTCGTCGTCCAGGACCGCGGTGATGTATTCCATGCGGCATCCGGCGGTGTCCTGGTAGATCACCATGGAATCCTGCTCGTCCACCCGGGCCTCGGCGATGCGGGCGTAGCGTTCGGCGTCATAGATCCACGGACGTCCCGTGGACTTCCAGCCACCGCCCACGCGCTCCACCGCTCCATCCACGGCCAGGACCTTCAGCAGGAGTTCCAAGGGAGTCCGGCGCAGGTCCACCCGCGCTTCGAGTGCCACGGTGGACAAGGCAGAGCCGGCTTCGGCCAAGACGGTAAGTACGGCGGCGGCCTTCTCCTCGGAGGGCATCGAAGCAGTGGCAAAGTACTGCCAGATCTCGCGGTCCTCGGATCCGGGAAGAAGGAGCACATCGGCGTTTGCGGCGCCACGACCGGCACGGCCGACCTGCTGGTAGTAGGCCACCGGCGATGAGGGGGCGCCAAGGTGGATGACGAATCCGAGATCCGGTTTGTCGAAGCCCATGCCGAGCGCCGAGGTGGCAACGAGCGCCTTCACCTGGTTGTCCTTGAGCAGTTGCTCGGCCCGTTCACGATCCGCGGGGTCCGTGCGCCCGGTGTAGGACAAAACGTTGTGGCCTGCCTCGGAGAGCAGCCGGGCGGTGTCTTCAGCGGCCGAAACGGTCAGGGTGTAGATGATTCCGCTGTCTGGCATGTCTGCCAGATGGGTCAACAACCAGCCAAGGCGATCGCGCGAATCGGCGAGCTTCAAGACACCTAGCCGCAAGGACTCCCGGCCAAGCTGCCCGCGGATGGTCAGCACTCCGGCGCCGAGCTGCTCTTCGATGTCATGGACCACCCGGGAGTTTGCTGTGGCCGTGGTAGCCAGCACGGGAACACTCCCAGGCAGTTGCTCGATAAGATCGGAGATGCGCCGATAGTCGGGACGGAAATCGTGCCCCCAGTCCGAAATGCAGTGTGCCTCGTCAATCACCAGGAGACCGGTGCGGCGGATGAGCTCGGGAAGCTGGTTCTCCCGGAACGAAGGATTGGTGAGCCGCTCCGGCGAAACCAGGAGAACGTCCACCTGGTCCGCGGCCAGTTGCTCCCGGACGTTGTCCCACTCAAGCTGATTGGCGGAATTGATCGCCACGGCCCGCACTCCGGCACGTGCGGCCGCTGCCACTTGGTCCCGCATCAGCGCGAGCAGGGGCGACACGATGAGGGTTGGCCCTGCGCCCCGGCGCCTCAACAACAACGACGAGACGAAGTACACGGCCGACTTGCCCCAGCCCGTCCGCTGCACCACCAAAGCCCGGCGTCCGGCGTCGACGAGGGCCTCAATCGCCTCATACTGGCCGTCGTGGAATCGGGCGTCCGCATTTCCCACAAGCTCCTTCAGTACTTCAAGGGCCTGCAGCCGGGTGGTGGACTGTTCTGCTGCGAGTAGGGCAGCATCCGGGTTGTTGGGCATGGCTTCAGTATTCCAGCACCCGCAGACAGCCAGAACCCGGAACGTCATCTATGTGGACAAGCGTTTTCCACATAGATGAGGTCCCGGCGCGGCGACGACCTCGCTCCACAGTAAGATTGAGCGCGTGACTAGCGAGCAGAACAAGACATTTGACCTCTCGGCTTCCTTCAAGGCCTATGACGTCCGGGGAATCGTCGGCGAATCCATCACCTCCCACATCGTGGAATCCGTCGGAGCGGCCTTCGTCGACACCCTCGGCCTCGCCGGGGAAATTGTGCTGGTTGGAGGCGACATGCGCCCGTCGTCCCCTGAATTCATCAAGGCTTTTGCCGACGGCGCTGCCCGCCGCGGCGCCAATGTCCAACTCCTGGACCTCATCTCCACCGACGAGCTCTACTACGCTTGCGGTGCCCTCAATGCGGCCGGCGCGACGTTCACCGCGAGCCACAACCCCGCCGAGTACAACGGCATCAAGATGTCCAAGGCCGGCGCCCAGCCGATCTCTTCCGAAACAGGCCTCAAGGAAATCCAGGCGCTGGCGGAGAAGTACCTCAATAGCGGGAGCATCCCTGCTGCGGATGTACAGGGCAAGATCAGCACCCGCGATGTCCTGAAGGACTACTCGGAGTACTTGCGCAGCCTGGTTGACCTCAATGGCTCCCGTCCGCTGAAGATCGTCGTCGACGCCGGAAACGGCATGGCCGGGCTGACCACTCCCGCGGTCCTTGGTGACCAGCTGCTTCCGGCCCTGCCTTTCGAGATTGTTCCCCTGTACTTTGAGCTGGACGGTTCCTTCCCGAATCACCCGGCCAATCCGCTTGAGCCCGAAAACCTGCGCGATCTTCAGGCCGCAGTCATCGAGCACGGTGCGGATATTGGCCTGGCGTTCGACGGCGACGCCGACCGTTGCTTCGTGATCGACGAAAAAGGCGAACCCGTGTCGCCGTCTGCCATCACGGGGATGGTTGCGCGCCGGGAAATCGCCCGTGCACAGGCTGCAGGCGAAGAGACCCCCGTGATCATCCATAACCTGCTGACCTCACGGGCAGTCCCGGAACTCGTGGCCACGGACGGTGGCAGGGCCGTGCGCACACGTGTGGGGCACTCTTTCATCAAGGCTGTCATGGCCGAAGAAGGAGCCGTCTTCGGCGGCGAACACTCGGCGCACTTCTACTTCCGCGATTTTTGGAACGCTGACACCGGCATGCTTGCGGCCATGCATGTGTTGGCCGCATTGGGCGAGCAGGATGGCCCGCTGTCCGAACTTGGCCGCCAGTACGAGCCCTATGTCTCTTCCGGTGAAATCAATTCCGAAATCGAGGACAAGGCAGGAGCCATTGAGCGGGTCCGCGCCGATTTTGATGGCGAAGACGTGGACGTGGACACCATGGACGGCAGCACCTTCACTGCGAAGGACGGTAGCTGGTGGTTCAATCTTCGTCCCTCCAACACGGAGCCTTTCCTACGCCTGAACGCCGAGGCGAAGGATGTTGCCACCATGGAAAAGGTCCGGGACCGTGTCCTTGCACTGGTCAGGGCCTAGCCGGCAGCCGCGAAGGCGAGCAGCAGCATGAACTCCATCGACGGCCTCGAAAGCACCAAGGAACTCGAACTCCGCGAAGTGCGTGAAACCCTTGGGGCCGCCCTGGCGACGGCGCAGGAACACCTTGAACAAAACGGTGGCTTCCTGCCCTTCGCCGTCACGCTCGCCCAGGACAACGAACTTCGGATCGTCTTCGTAACACCCGGAGAGCCGGACGACGAGGGACACGTCGACACGGAGTCTATGCTGGCAGACATCCTCGAATTGCTTCGCCAGGGCCGTGACGAATACCGCGCGGTGGCGATTACGAGCGATGTCATCCTGCCGGAGCACGGCTCGGACGGGATTCACGCCGCGGCCGAGCATCGCAGCGGCGGCCTCCTCGCGGCCGTTGTCCCCTATGCCCGGACCGCTGAAGGCTTCACCTTTGACAACGCCGAAGCTGACACCAATGAACCCCTTGTATGGGTGGACTAGACCTTACTCCGTAAGCTTGAGGGCATGAAGATCAATGCCTTCGCGGATGTGAGCCTGCGTGCGCTCCTGGTTCTGTCGTCCGCGCCCGCAGGTGAACTCCTGACGACCCAGAATATTGCAGACGCCGTGGGGACTCCGTACCACCACGTCAGCAAGGCCATTGTTCGGCTACGGGAGCTGGGCCTCATCGACGTCGAGCGCGGCCGCAAGGGTGGATCCCGGCTCAGCGCCGCCGGACAGAAGGCCACCGTTGGCCACATCCTGCGGGAGTTGAATAACAGGCCCGACCCCGCCGAGTGCCAATCCGTGCATGGCGACTGCCCGCTGATTACCGAGTGCGGCCTGCGCCACGCCCTGGCCCGCGCGAGGGAAGCCTTCTACAGGGAGCTGGACGACGTCGTCGTATCTTCCCTCCCGCGCCTTCGGCAAATGGCGCCGGCATTCCAGGCGATCGGGTTACGCCCCGGACTGTAAGCCTGGTTCCAGCGCGTCCTGTCATCTCCGGGCTGTCGATTCGCAAAATCCTTCTACAGCGTGTAGAACTTTAGCTATAGATACTTGCATTCCAAATACAAGTATTGATTCCGGTCCGCACTCACCCACGGGCCACTACGACAGGAGTACCTATGCTCTCGGACAAGTCCTTCCCCGTCATCGAGGCCACCTTGCCGCTCGTCGGCTCACGGATTGGCCACATCACCCCCAAGTTCTACTCCCGCCTGTTCGCTGCGCACCCCGAACTGCTTGATGGGCTATTCAGCCGTTCGAACCAGCGCTCCGGCACCCAGCAGCAGGCCCTCGCTGGAAGCATCGCCGCGTTCGCAAGCCATCTGGTGAGCAATCCCGGCACCCTGCCGGAGACGGTCCTGTCCCGCATTGCACACCGCCACGCTTCCCTGGGGATCACCGAGCCGCAGTACCAAGTGGTCTACGAGCACCTCTTCGCCGCCATCGCGGAGGATCTCGCCGAAGTCATCACCCCTGAAATCGCCGAAGCCTGGACCGAGGTCTATTGGCTCATGGCGGACGCCCTGATCAAGCTCGAAAAGGGACTCTACGCGGCGCAGGCCAACGGAAAGATGTGGAGCCCCTGGAAGGTCGCGTCCAAGACCCCCGCGGGCACCGGGTCCATGACTTTCATCCTGGAGCCGGCCGACGATACCCCCATCACCGCAGCCCTGCCCGGCCAATACATCAGCGTCAAAGTCACACTCCCGGATGGCCTGCGCCAGGTCCGCCAGTACTCGCTTTCGGGCGACGCCGGCACCAGCCGCAGCTTCACGACCAAGATCGACGACGGCGGCGAGGTCTCGCCCGTGCTGCACGGAACCGTTGGGGTCGGCGATGTCCTGGAGATCTCCAACCCCTACGGAGAGATCACGCTCAAGGATGGAGACGGCCCTGTGGTCCTCGCCTCGGCCGGTATCGGCTGCACGCCTACGGCTTCCATCCTGCGCTCGCTCGCCGATTCCGGCTCCAGCCGCCAAGTCCTGGTATTGCACGCGGAGAGCAATCTGGACAGTTGGGCCCTGCGCGGGCAGATGACGGACGACGTCGAGCGCCTGGACGCAGCCGAACTCCAGCTCTGGCTGGAGGAACCGCAGGCCGGGGCCAACGCGGGCTTCATGTCACTGCGCGAGGTGGACCTTCCGACCGACGCCTCGCTGTACCTCTGCGGACCGCTGCCGTTCATGAAGCACATCCGCAACGAAGCCATCAACGCCGGAATTCCCGCCACAAAGATTCACTACGAGGTCTTCGGTCCGGACATCTGGCTCGCTAACTAGCAAGCAGCAGACGACCCCGGCCCAACCAGAAGTGGCAGCATCACCTCGTCCACCACGTGCACCAGATAATCGTCGTCAATCGGTGCTCCGGAGAAAATGAACCGCTGCCGCAGCAGGGCGGGGCCGGCCTCGATCCTCGTCTCCGTGGCCACGCTGGGATGGCATTCGCCGCGGGCCGCGGCTTGCTCAATGATGGCGCCCATGATCCTTGCTACGTTGCCGCGAGCGTACTCGTGGACCTCAGCCGCCACCGTAGGATTCTGCAGCGCCTCCCCCAAGAGCCCGCGCATGGCTTGCCCCACTGCTCCTTCCAGTTGTTGGGCCACGAGCCGCAGTATCGCCAGGGCGTCTTCGCGCAGGCTGCCGGTATCCGGCGCGGAGGCGGGGCCAGGCATGGCATCGTATGCCGCCTCGAGGACGAGGGCCGCGCGTCCGGGCCACCGCCGGTAGAGCGAAGCTTTACTCGCCCTGGCGCGCACGGCCACGCTTTCCATGGTCAGTGCCGCGTAGCCGGATTCGGCGATCTCGGCCCGGACCGCCTCGAAGATCGCGCTGTTCAGGACCGCCCCGCGGCGGCGCGGCAGCTTCCGGTGGTCCGGCTGCTGCGGCATCTCAAGATCCCTCCAGAGAAGCGGCCGGCAGGACCACTCCCAGGGTTCCGTCCACGAGCACACGCTGGCCGTCAACCAAGGTGCTGGTGCCCGAACCGGTGCCCATAACGGCCGGAATCCCGTACTCCCTCGCAACAATCGCCGCATGCGAGCCGAGCCCACCGGCGTCCACCACAACCGCGGCTGCCCGCTGGAACAGCGGCGTCCAGGCGGGGTTGGTGTACGGGCAGACGAGGACCTCTCCGCTGCGCAGCCGTCCGAACTCTGCCGGCGTACGGATCACACGAACCGGCCCGGTTGCTTGGCCGCGGCTGGCTGCAGTGCCGGAGACGAGGACCCCTTCCATCTGGCGACCCGGGTGGCCTCGGCCAAAGAGCAAAGCCGGATCGAGCAACGGGATGCCTTCGAGTTCTCTCCGCTTCGCCGCCCGAGCCAGAACCAGCGGCCTGAGACGGTCGCGGAGCGAAGCCGGCAGCGCGCCGTCGTCGTTGTCTGTGATGGACTCAAGTTCCTCGAACCGCAGGTGATGGATTTCGTCCGGCTCCTCGAGCACCCCGGCGAGCACCAGCCGGCGGCCGAGTTCCCGGTACGCCCGGCGGATCGGCGGTATGGCCTTGGTGGCGTAGAAATGGCTGTCCTCGCGGAACGCCATGCCGGCTTGGGCGGACTCGACGGCGGCGAGCACCCTCCGCCGTAGCGGTTCGAACCGGAGAGCCGGGTGGCGTTTCAATTCCGCAAGCGCATTCCCGGCCGGGTCCGCTTTTAGGGGCCGCTCTCCCGACATGGCCTTGACCAGCCCAAGGACCACTTCGGGGGCATCGGACCACGTGGGCGAACTGCTGAGGACAACGCTCGTGGTTTCACGGTGGCCATACTCGAGTTGGAACGCGTCGAAGGCCTCACGGAATGCACGATGTCCGGATTCTTTTTCCAGCAGCCCAAGGATTTCGCGAGCGTCCGACTCAAGGAGCGCGCGCGACAGCCCGGGATCGTCCGCCGCGATGGAAGCGAGCCGTTCAAGTGCCCGGTTTGCCTGGCTGGTCCGGGTTTCCGCCCCAGCGATCAGCGAGGGCGCAAGCTTGATCTTGCCCAGGAGCAGAAGCATGAAACGCATCTTCAGCACCGGCACCGGAATGCCGGGCAGGTAGGAGACCCTCAAATCCGTGATGCCCTGCATCGCCGCGAAGCATTCCCGGGCAAATGCAACAACCGCACTCCACCGCAGCGGGCCGAGGTCCTTGCCGTTCAGCCTTTCAATGTTGTCGATAAACAGGGAGAAACGTGGATCCCGGGTCCAGTTGGCGGCTTTGAACCGCCTCGACCGGTGCAGCAAGGACACCGGCGCGGCAAACGTCCGGATGGTCGGGCGCGGGACGGGTGGGATGAGTTGCACCACCACTCCTTCCTCCTCCGGCAGCAAATCCTCCACCGAGGGGAAGACCACGCCCACGCTCCCGGCCATGCCATGCAGCATGGCAAGGATTCCCCGGCTCATCCATCCGGATACATCCAAGGGATACGGCCGCGCCTGGAACATCTCGATGAAGAACGGCCCCACCCGACGTTGGACCGCGTTGAGGACGGGCGGTTGGGGCGGCAGCGCGGTCATCGGCCTCGACTGCAGCATGTATAGCGTGCCGCCTGCCGCCGCCCACTCGATGTCCTGTGGCCGGCCGAAATGCCGCTGGGCCTTCTTTCCCAGCGTTGCCAAATCCGCCAATTCCTCCGCGGCGAGCCCGGGCTTCGCTCCTTGCGTGCCGGAGCTTTCTTGGGTGCCGCCGCCCTCGGCCGCGCTGATCACCACCTCGCGGCCACCGGGCGTGAAACTCAGCACTTTTCCCGAACCGTCCAAGACGTAGTGCTCCGGCGTCACACTCCCGGAGACCACGGCCTCCCCCAGCCCGGGGTTCGCGTCCACCACCATTTCGCTGCGCTCGCCCGTGACCGGGTTCGCCGTAAACAGGACGCCCGCCATGGCGGCCGGTACCATTTTTTGCACGACGACGGCGATGGCCACCTCGTGCGGATTGATCCCCTGCCGTCGGCGATAGGCCATGGCCCGGTCCGTCCACAAGGATGCCCAGCAGTTGGCGACCGCCCGGACTACGTTGTCCCCGCCTTGCACGTTGAGATACGTGTCCTGTTGACCGGCGAACGCGGCTCCCGGGAGATCCTCCGCCGTGGCGCTGGAGCGGACCGCGACCGCCCCGCCGCCCAGCCCCGCATAGGCATCGAGGATCTCCTGCCGCAGCCAGCCGGGCATTTCCGTCGCGGCAAAAAGGGCCCGAAGGGCCGCACCGTCAGCTCCCCCGGTGCCGTCACCGGCGTCGGCGTCGGACGCACCGCCGTCGGGGGCTTCTTCAGGCCCGACGGACAGAAAGCCGCCCAGCGCGGCACCCACGTTTGTTTCCGCCAGGAAGGACAAGTACGCGCCCGTGGTGATGATGAAGCCCGGCGGCACCGGGAACCCTTGGCGCACCAACTCCCCCAGCGCGGCACCTTTTCCACCGGCAACTGCGACGTCCCCAACGCCCAAAGCGGCCAAGGGCGCGGTGGCCCGTGTTGCGTGCCGCTGGGAATCGTCCATGGCCCGGCTCCCCTGAATTAGAGAACTGCTGGTTCTCTAAAAGCTACGCTCACGCCCATCGCGGCACAATGCTCCACAGCGACTGCTCCAGGATGCGGAAATGACGACGGTCCCGCACCAAAGTGCGGGACCGCCGTGGGGTCGTGCAGGTGGACGTCCGTCTGGTGGTCTAGGCCAGGCGGGCCTTCAGGCCGTCAAGCTCGGCGAGCAGTGCGGCCGGCAGGGATCCGCCGAACTTTGCGTACCATTCCTCGATCGATGCCAGTTCGGTTTTCCACTCCGAGGCGTCGACGCGCACTGCGGCTTCCACCTCGGCGGGGGTCATGTCCAGGCCTTCGAGATCGATGGACTCGCCGGTCGGCACGAAGCCGATCGGAGTCTCGACGGCGTCGGCCTTGCCTTCAAGCCGCTCGATGGCCCACTTGAGGACACGGGCATTGTCACCAAATCCGGGCCAAGCGAAGCCACCCTCGGCAGTGCGGCGGAACCAGTTGACCAGGAAGATCTTGGGCAGTCGCTCAGGGTTGGCCTTGGCGGACAGGTTGACCCAGTGGTTCAGGTAGTCGCCTGCGTCGTAGCCGATGAACGGCAGCATGGCCATGGGGTCGCGACGCACAACGCCGACGGCGCCGGCCGCTGCAGCGGTGGTCTCGGAAGACAGCGTCGAGCCCATGAAGATGCCGTTGGACCAGTCGCGGGCCTCGGTGACCAGCGGGATGGTGGTCTTGCGGCGGCCGCCGAAGAGGATCGCGGAGAGTTCCACGCCGTCGGGGCTGAAGTATTCCTCGGCGAGCATGTCGATCTGGTCGATCGGCGTGCAGAAGCGGGAGTTCGGGTGTGCCGCGGGCTTGCCGGAGCCGGGAGTCCAGGAGTTGCCCTGCCAGTCAGTCAGGTGCGCCGGAGTTTCCTCCGTCATGCCTTCCCACCACACGCCGCCGTCGTCGGTCAGCGCAACGTTGGTGAAGATGCTGTTGCCCTTGGCGATGGCGCGCATGGCGTTGGGGTTGGTGCCCCAACCGGTGCCGGGTGCGACGCCGAACAGGCCGGCCTCGGGGTTGACGGCGCGGAGCTCGCCCTCTTTGCCGAAGCGCATCCAGGTGATGTCGTCGCCGAGGGTCTCCACCTTCCAGCCCTTGATGGTGGGGTCGAGCAGCGCGAGGTTGGTCTTGCCGCAAGCGGAGGGGAATGCCGCAGAGATGTAGTAGGTCTTCTGCTCGGGCGAAGTCAGCTTCAGGATCAGCATGTGCTCGGCCAGCCAGCCTTCGTCACGGGCCATGACGGAGGCGATGCGCAGGGCGTAGCACTTCTTGCCGAGGAGGGCGTTGCCACCGTAGCCGGAGCCGTAGGACCAAATGGAGCGCTCTTCGGGGAAGTGCACGATCCACTTGTCCGGGTTGCAGGGCCACGCGACGTCGGCCTGGCCGGCTTCCAGCGGAGCGCCCAGGGAGTGCAGCGCGGGGACAAAGAAAGCGTCGGTCTGCGTGATGCGGTCGAGGACGTCGGTACCGATGCGGGCCATGATGCGCATCGAGGCGACAACGTAGGCGGAGTCGGTGATCTCGACGCCGAACTTCGGATCTTCGGCATCCAGGTGGCCCATGACGAACGGAATGACGTACATGGTGCGGCCGCGCATGGAGCCGGCGAACAGCCCGCGCAGCTTCTGCTTCATCTCCGCCGGAGCCATCCAGTTGTTGGTGAAGCCGGCGTCGTGTTCCTTCTCAGAGCAGATGAAGGTCTGCTCTTCCACACGGGCTACGTCCGCGGGATCAGAGAATGCAGCGAAAGAGTTGGGGAAGAGCTCTTGGTTCAGCCTCTTCAGGGTCCCGGCCTCGACGAGCTCGTCGGTCAGCTTCTTGTTCTCAGCTTCACTGCCGTCAACCCAGTGGATGCGGTCCGGCTGTGTCAGCTCGGCAACTTCCTCCACCCAGGCCAACAGGCGTGCATGCGTAGTAGGTGCCTTCTCAAGCAACGGCAGTCGCGCCAGATCGCCCATCGTGGTTCCCTTCCTCGGGTTCAGTGGTGTGTCCTAAATGCTAGGGGTCGCGGAGTAGACCAATCTGGGCTCGGACATGGGATCTCTTGACCATTTCGGAGCAAAACCCCTAAAAATCAAGGATCCGCGTCAGCGATTGGCCAAATTTAGTGACCAAGGTCACATAGACCGGTCTAGTTAGGCAGATTACACCGCGTCGATTTGGCACGAACGGGGATCTCGCGTAAAGTTTATTGAGGTTCGAGGGGGGAACGAGTTTGAAACTCCCGAGAATCACCAAGATGCGCCCATAGCTCAGCTGGATAGAGCGTCTGTCTACGGAACAGAAGGTCAGGGGTTCGAATCCCTTTGGGCGCACAAATGAAGACCCGCACCGGACCCGGTGCGGGTCTTTTTTCGTCAAATTCCGGGCCGGGTTGGTTGGCGCGCCTCGTCTCGTGGGTTGCGCGCGCCGTCCTGACCCTCTTTGCCGCCCAACGGCCACCACATGACGAGACTCGCCGTGTCGTAAGCGCTTTCCCAAACCAAAGAAGGTCAGGAAGGGCAGCCCTACAGGAAACCGAAGGCCTCCCCCGGCACTACGCGGCCAGCAGACCTCACTCCACGGCGGAGGTGCGCCTACGATTCTGCTGGATCACAAGCACTCCCCGGGGCCGGCACCCTTGGAATCACGCGGCCAGGGACCTTCGGCGGGGGAATGATCCAGCAGAATCCGACACCTACCCAGGGCATCGCTCTACGATCCAACGTGCAAGCCGACGCCCTCGCCGTCCTGACCCTCTTTGCCGCCCCACGGCCACCACATGACGAGACTCGCCGTGTCGTAAGCGCTTTCCCAAACCAAAGAAGGTCAGGAAGGGCAGCGTCTCCGGGGGTTGCGCGCAAAAGGCAAGGGCCGCCGTCGTACTTCATGAAAAGTACGACGGCGGCCCTTGAGCTTGGGTGCCAGGCCTCAGACTGCGACGGCCTCGCTGATGCGGCGGCGGATTCCGTCGAAGTGACGATTGAGCAGTTCGGCGGCCGCGAGCTTGTCGCCGGTTGCGACGGCGGTATAGATGCTTCGGTGCATGGCCGCGGTGGCTACAAGATCTTCGTTGTCGGAGCCGATCTCCACGTGGATCTTCCGGTAGACCTTCCAGAAAACGCCCATGAGATTGATGAGGAGCTCGTTGTTCAACGGCTCGAACAGCCGGCGGTGGAACTCAGCGTCGGCGGCTACGAAGTTCTCGCCGGAGGCTGCGAGCTCCTCCATCTGCTTGACGGCCTCTTCGATCAGGGCGAGCTGTTCAGCGGTCATCACATCCATGGAGGATCCGATCAGCCCCGATTCGAGGGCCTGGCGCACGTCCACCAGTTGCAGCGCCTCGAGCCCCTGGTGGCGCAGGGACAAGCGGCCCCGGAACGTCAGGCCGTCGGCGAGCGCCTCGAAGTTGCTCGGGGCGACGAACATGCCAAAGCCGTGGCGGATCTCGATGACACCCAGCGCCTGCAGCACTTTCAGCGATTCGCGCAGGGTGTTGCGCCCTACCCCCAACGCCACGGAGAGTTCATTTTCCGTGGGCAAAGGATCGCCCGCCTCGAGCTCGCGCTCGAGGATCAATTCCATAATGTCCGACTGAAGGGCCCTGAGCCGGGCCTGTGCGCTGAACCGCGCCTGCGGAACGACACCGGAAGTGGTCATGGCTCTCCTTGCAAAAGTACCCCTCCCTGGCCCGGATCCTTTCAGGACCGGGGACAAGGAATCAGTGCAGTGTTAATGTTGAGGTGAGCCTAGCGCCCACCGTGGATATAGTGCTTCGCAACATACAATATCGGATGTCCCATCTCCTTGATAGATGTTCGGCTTTATTTTTCACCGAGCCCCGGGCCCGAATCTCGCAGGGTAAACCGCGGCGCCGCGCCCACCGGCAGCACTCCGGCAGCACCGCCCCGACCGCTCCTCCGGCCACCAGTGATCCAGATCTCGCTTGACGACTTCATGTGACCACCCTTACAGTTTCTTTACGAGCATCGGATGTCCTACATCCGATAACCAGAAAACTTGAATGGTGAGGCATCTTATGAGCAACACGATTAACACCCTGCCGCTGGTCAGCGACGCCAGCCGACGCAACTTCCTCAAGCTGACCGGGGCGATCGGAGCCGCGGCAGCGTTCACGGCCACCCTGTCGGCATGTGGCGGTCCTGCCTCCACCACCACGGGCGCAGCAAACAACACTGCGGCCGTCAACAAGGATCTCACCATCGAAGCAGGCATCTCCTATGCCCTGTCCACGGGTTTCGACCCGATGACGTCCTCCGGTGCCACGCCGCAGGCCGCCAACCTGCACGTCTTCGAAGGCCTCGTGGAACTCCACCCCGCCACCCGCGAGCCCTACAACGCGCTGGCCGCCAGCGACCCCAAGAAGGTCAACGACACCACGTACCAGGTGACCATCCGCGACGGTGCCAAGTTCCACAACGGCGCCCTTGTCACCACCGACGATGTTGTCTACTCCTTCACCCGCGTGATGGACCCGGCCAACAAGTCCTTGTTCTCCCAGTTCATTCCCTTCATCAAGGACGTCAAGGCCCTCGATGCCAAGACAGTCGAGTTCTCGCTGAAATATCCTTTCCCCGGCTTCGGACCCCGAATCTCCGTGGTGAAGGTGGTGCCGAAGGCGTTGGCCTCTGCCGATCCGAAGGGATTCGATGCCAAGCCCGTCGGTTCCGGCCCCTACAAGCTGATTTCGGCAGTCAAGGACGACAAGATCGTCTTCGAAGCATTCGCCGACTACAACGGTCCCAAGCCGGCACTCGCCAAGGGCATGACCTGGCTGCTGCTCTCGGACGCGGCCGCCCGTGTCACGGCAGTCCAGTCAGGCCGTGTCCAGGCGATCGAAGACGTCCCGTACCTGGACATGGACGGGCTCAAGTCCAAGACCCGCGTTGAATCCGTGCAGTCCTTCGGCATGCTGTTCCTGATGTTCAACTGCGCCAAGGCCCCGTTCGACAACAAGCTGGTCCGCCAGGCACTCCACTATGGACTGGACAAGGACGCCATCATCAAGAAGGCCTTGTTCGGCAATGCCAAGGCTGCGTCGTCGTACTTCCAGGAAGGCCACCCGGACTACGTCAAGGCCAAGAACGTCTACGGCTACGATCCCCAGAAGGCCGCGGACCTCCTCAAGCAAGCCGGCGTGAGCAACCTCGAATTCGAGCTGCTCACCACCGATACTGCCTGGGTCAAGGACGTTGCCCCGCTGATGCTTGAATCCTGGAACAAGATCCCGGGCGTCAAGGTCACCGCAAAGAACCTGCAGTCCGGCGCCTTGTACTCAGACAGGGTTGGCAAGGCCGACTTCTCCGTGGTTGCGGCCCCGGGCGACCCCTCCGTCTTCGGCAACGACGCAGACCTGCTCTTGAGCTGGTTCTACTCCGGCGCCACCTGGATGGCCAAGCGCGCCTACTGGACCACTCCGGAAAGCGCCACCCTCCAGGGCCTGATGGACAAGGGCTCGCAGGCCGCAGCCGCCGACGCGAAGAAGATCACCGGCCAGATCGTGGACCTCGTCTCGGACGAAGTCCCGCTGTACCCGCTCTTCCACCGCCAGCTCCCCAGCGCCTGGGACGAAAAGAAGCTCTCAGGCTTCAAGCCGCTGCCCACCACGGGACTGTCCTTCATCGGCGTCGGCCGCACGTCCTAGCCACACCCAACTGGCTCGCATTTGTTGTCGTTTAGACGGCTCAAAACGACACTTACTGCGAGTCAGTTGGGCCCCCGCACCAAAGCAACCGGAGAACAAATGGTCATGATATTGCGTCTGCTTGGACGTAGGCTCGCGGCATTGCCCTTGATGATCCTGGGCATCACGCTGTTGGTCTTCCTCGTCCTTCAAGCAGCCCCAGGCGACCAGGCCAGCACGGCCCTCGGCGAAGGCGCCAGCGAGGCCGCCAAACAGCAGTACCGCCAGGACAACGGCCTGAACGATCCCCTGTTCGTCCAATACTTCCGCTTCCTCGGCAGGCTCCTGCAGCTCGATCTCGGCGTGACCACCCCGCCGTCCAAGTCGGTGGCAAGCATGATCGCGTCTGCCTTCCCGCTAACCCTCCAGCTGACGTTCCTCGGCGTGATCATCGCCGTCGTGCTCTCGCTGGTATTCGGCATCATCGGCGCCCTTTACCGCGACAAGTGGCAGGACCAACTGGTCCGGATCTTCTCCATCGCGGCCATCGCCACCCCGTCCTTCTGGCTTGGCATCCTGCTCATCCAGTGGTTCGCGCTCGGTGACAACCCTCTGTTTCCCTCGGGCGGGATCGCGACGCCGGAGTCCGGCTTCGGCGGTTGGCTCAACTCGATGGCGCTCCCGGCCCTCGCTCTCGGCATTCCGGTCTCCGCTTCCCTTATCCGCGTGGTCCGCACGTCCATGGTGGAGGAACTGGACCGCGACTACGTCCGGACAGCCATTGGCAACGGAGTTCCGTACCGCGAGGTGGTGTCCCGCAACGTCCTGCGCAACGCGCTCGTGACTCCGGTGACCGTGCTGGGACTCAGGATCGGCTACCTCCTGGGCGGCGCCGTCGTGATTGAAATGATCTTCGCCCTTCCGGGCATGGGCCAGCTGATCCTCAACGGCATCACCAACCTGGACGTCAACCTGGTCCAGGGCGTGGTCCTCACCATCTCGGTCACCTTCGTTCTGGTGAACATCGTGGTGGACCTCCTGTACCTGCTCATCAACCCCCGAATCAGGACGGTATAGCCATGCGCAGCAAACTTGCTGAACGGCTCAGCGCCCCGGGCGTCCGCTTCAAGTCCCTCCCATGGGGATCGCGTTTTGCCCTGTTGTTCCTCGTGGTCATCGCCCTGGCGGCGATCTTCGCGCCCGTCATCGCGCCGCACGATCCCCTGGAAACGTTCATTCCTGCGCAAGCTCCGGACGGCGACCACTTCTTCGGCACCGACCGCCTGGGCCGCGACGTCTTCTCCCGGCTCCTATACGGCTCGCAGTCTTCGCTCATGATCGGCCTCGGCGCAGTGGCCCTTGCGATCGTCGTCGGCGCCGTGCTTGGCTCGCTCGCCGCGACGTCCAGCAAGGCCGTCAACGAGATCGTCATGCGCCTCATGGACATTCTCATGGCGTTCCCAGGCATCGCCCTCGCGGCCGTGCTCCTGGCGGCGTTCGGCAACTCGGTGCCCACCATCATTGTCGCGATCGTGATCATCTACACCCCGCAGCTCGCCCGCGTGGTCCGCGCCAATGTGCTCTCCCAATACGGTGAAGACTACGTCCGCGCCGAACGCGTGATGGGCGCCGGCCGCGCCTACATCCTGCTCAAGCACATTGTCCGCAACACTGCGGCCCCGGTACTGGTTTTCGCCACGGTCATGGTGGCCGACGCCATCATCCTCGAAGCATCGCTGTCCTTCCTCGGCGCAGGTGTCCAGGATCCCGCGCCGTCGTGGGGCAACGTGATCTCCTATGGCCGCAACCTGGTCCTCTCCGGCGGCTGGTGGGCAACCACCTTCGCCGGCCTCACCATCCTGCTCACCGTGCTTGCGCTGAACATCCTCGCCGAGGGGCTCACCGATGCCATGGTGAACCCGAAGCTGCGGAAGGCGCCGGTCGTGAAGGACGACGACGGCGCTGCCGCTGCCTTTGCGGGCGCCGCGGTGGCGGGCGCCGCCGTCGATACCGAGATCGCGACGTCAGTAGCCCAGTCTTCCGTGGTGGAACAGCACGAGCTCGACGGCGTTCGCGCCGCCAACGGCGATCCGCTCTCCGAAGAGGACTACGCGGCGTCCGTCCTGAACGATCCGAGGCTCGCAGCAGAGAATCCGCATGCCCTACTGGATAAGGAACTCGAGCTCCTCGCATCCATCGAGGCCAAGCGCACGGACAGGCTCCCCCAGGTCCCCGCCGACGCCAGGAACGTTCTGGAGGTCAAGAACCTGTCCATCCGCTTCCCGGGCCGCTTCGGCGAGACCGCGATCGTGGACAACGTCTCCTTCACCGTCCGCGAAGGCGAAACCATGGGCCTGGTAGGCGAATCCGGTTGCGGCAAGTCCATCACGTCCCTTGCGATCATGGGCCTCCTGCCAAAGACCGCCGAGATCACCGGTTCCATCGTCTTCGATGGCAAGGAACTCCTGGATTCCGGCTCGAAGCACAGCAACAGCAAGGCCTACCAGGGCCTGCGGGGCGAACAGATCGCCATGGTCTACCAGGATGCGCTGAGTTCGCTCAACCCATCCATGAAGATCAAGGAACAGATGACCCAGCTGACCAGGCGCGGCGGCCGCAAGACCCCTGCCGAGTTGCTGGAAATGGTGAAGCTCGATCCCGTCCGCACCCTCGCCAGCTACCCGCATGAGCTCTCCGGCGGCCAGCGCCAACGCGTCCTGATCGCCATGGCGCTCTCCCGCTCGCCGAAGATCGTGGTGGCAGACGAACCCACCACCGCCCTCGACGTCACCGTCCAGAAGCAAGTAGTGGAGCTGCTCAACGAACTGCGTGAACAGCTCGGCTTCGCCATGGTCTTCGTCAGCCACGACCTCGCCCTGGTTGCCTCCTTGGCGCACCGGATCACGGTCATGTACGCCGGCCAGGTGGTGGAATCCGCACAGGCTTCGGAGCTCCTGCAGAACCCGCGGCACGAATACACGCGCGGTCTGTTGGGCGCGGTCCTTTCGATCGAAGCCGACGCCGTCCGCCTCCACCAGATCCCAGGCACCGTCCCGTCACCGCGCGATTTCGCTCCAGGCGACCGTTTTGCGGCGCGTTCGTTGAGGCCCGACGCCGACCCGAACCAGCAATTGGTCCTCGCCGTTGTTGAACCCGCCGGCGGCGGAGCAGACCGGGACCATTACTGGGCCAGCCACTTGAAGGAGGACGCAAAGTGAGTGTTTCAACCGGCAAACCGGTCATCGAGCTCAAAGACGTCAAGGTCCACCACCGGGCGCGCACGGGCGGCCTCTTCCGGCCCAACATCGTCAAGGCAGTCAACGGCGTGGACTTCAGCATCAGCCGGGGCGAAACGGTCGGCATCGTCGGCGAGTCCGGCTGCGGCAAATCAACGCTCGCGTCAGTGCTCGTGGGACTCCAGGCCCCGACGTCGGGCCAGGTGCTCTTCCACGGCAAGCCGGCCATCAAACGCAACGCCCGGATGCGCAAGGAGTTCGGACGCGCCGTATCCGTCGTCTTCCAGGACCCCGCCACGGCCCTCAATCCACGCATGACCATCCAAGACATCCTCACCGATCCCCTACAGGTTCACGGCATCGGCAACGCCGCGTCGCGCTCGACCAAGGTCAAGGAACTGCTGGCCCTCGTCGGCTTGCCACAATCGGCGGCCGAGGTCACGCCGTCGCAAGTCTCCGGCGGACAGCGCCAGCGCGTGGCGATCGCCCGCGCCCTCGCCCTGGACCCGGACATCATCGTGGCGGACGAGCCGACGTCGGCCCTCGACGTTTCCGTCCGCGCCCAAGTCCTCAACCTGCTGTCTGACCTGAAAACCCAGCTGAACCTCGGCATGGTCTTCATTTCGCACGACATCCAGACTGTCCGCTACGTCTCCGACCGCATCTGCGTCATGTACTTCGGACAGATCGTCGAAGAAGGCCCGGCCGCCCAGGTCTTCGACAACCCGAGCAACGACTACACCAAGAAGCTGCTCGGCGCCGCGCCCAGCCTGCTCCACACCTAAGTTTTTCCCATCCAGATCCAAGCAACGGAGATTTTTGTGTCTACTCAGTTCCAGGGCGTCATTCCCCCGGTCATCACCCCCCGCCACGCCGACGGGCGCGTTGACACCGCGTCCCTGAAGAACGTCACCAAGCACCTGCTCGACGGCGGCGTGTCCGGCCTTTTCGTGCTGGGCTCCTCAGGCGAGGTCCCCTACATGACCAACGAAGAGCGCGAACTGGTGGTCTCCACGATCGCCGACGCGAACGCCGGCGCCGTGCCCCTGATCGTCGGCGCCAACGAACAAACCACCAACCGGGTCATCGAAGAAGCACGCAAAGTCGTGGATCTCGGCGCCGACGCAATCGTGGTCACCTCGATGTACTACGCCATCGGCAACGCCCAGGAGACCGAAACCCACTTCCGCAGCATCCACGCTGCCGTGGATAAGCCGATCTTCGCCTACGACGTCCCCGTCCGCACCCACTTCAAACTGCCCACCGACCTCCTGGTCCGTCTGGGCCGCGACGGCGTCATCGCAGGCGTCAAGGACTCCTCCGGCGACGACGTCTCCTTCCGCCAACTCCTCCTCGCAGCCAAGGACATCCCCGACTTCGACATCTTCACGGGCCACGAAATCGTCGTCGACGGCGCCCTCCTCGCCGGCGCCCAAGGCGTAGTACCCGGCCTCGGCAACGTAGACCCCGCCGGTTACCGCCGCCTGTTCGACGCCACCCAGGCCGGAGACTGGACCGCAGCGACCGCCGAACAAGACCGCCTGGCCGACCTCTTCGACATCGTCTACACCCCCAATGGCCGGGTCTCAGGCGGCGCAGCAGGACTAGGCGCTTTCAAGACCGCCCTCCAAATCATGGGCATCATCGAATCCAACACCATGAGCTCCCCCATGCTCTCCCTGAACGCCGAAGAAACCTCCGCAATCCGCACGATCCTCGAGCGCAACGGCCTGGTCTAGGGTTCGCACGCTACTCTCGCCGGAGCTTCCGACCAGCGCTCATCTGGGCGGTTTGCCGTCGCTCACCCGGTGCTTGTTGCGGTGGTCGGGTCGTGCCGCAGGACCAGTTTTGCCGTCCCTTAGACACCTCCCGACGCATCGCTACAGTCGCTGAGCGACTTCCGCAATGCTTTGGTCGGCGATGCGGGACTACACAAAACCGTCCCTCCGCCACTCGGGCGAATGCAGAACCTTTGCGGCGGGCCGGGATCCGCACGGTGCAGCCGGAGGCGGCAGGCCCAATCGATGAGTCGACAGTTCGCAACGTCAGGTGAGCTAATCGCCCGAGGCGCCGGGCCGGGGTCTTGCGTAGGCGCGCATCGCCGACCAGAGTCGTCTGAAGGTCGCCCAGCGACCGGAA